>JBILGG010000064.1:0-6387 GCA_044351165.1 Candidatus Caenarcanales bacterium
ATCAATTTCTTGACTATGTTAATGCATCCACTAAGCTGATAGCTTATATTTCTAAAAGTATATATCCTAAATATATAAAAATGGTTAAAGCCCAAGAAAAACTTCCTAAGGATGATAAAGAATATATATTGGGATCTATCCAAACACTTTTCAAAAAATTAAAATCTCTTGGATTTAGTCCTACCAAAATTAAAGGAATGAAGGACTAGTTTTTCCTAAACACTAGTAATTTTATCGTCCATTATACTCGTGCTGATTCGCGGCGCGCCCTTGCCGTGAACGGCTTCGTAAAATTTTTTGATGGCACTTGGACTTGAAAAATCGAAGATTTTTCTCGTATAAGTATGGTTAATACTTGTTGAGCTAAATCAAAAATTTCTGTAAGAAGCCTTCCCAAGTGTCACTATTGATGATTTCTTCAAACTTCTTAGGATTTAAAGAGGTAATTGCTCTAAGCCAGAACTTTCTTGCTTTTAGTAAACTGGGTAGCTGGCGCACCTCCCATTTGCCAGGATACATTAGAAAAATTTCTTGGGCTAATTTTGTACCGAGCTTTTGATTTCTAAATTTTGATGCTATCTAGGTTCTTAATTATATGCTTATCAATAAGATCTTCTATCCACTGATGCATGCGATCAAAGAAAGGTACTTTATCTTTTTGATATTTCACCCTTAATACTGGACAGCCAAAAACTGGCAAGACAAGAGATTGCTTTTTTACTGTCTGTATCAAAGATTGGGCAGTTTCTGGCTTCGGAACCAAACTTAATCCATTTATATTACCTAGCTCAAAACCATCCCCCTTAACTTCACATCCATCCTTATGTATATCCATTACCTGTTTTTTGAGTTGATTAAATATCTCAATCTGCATACCGCATAAAGTATTCAGCAATTTTAGATTTCTTTTCAATATATCTTTGAATTGATAAGCATTAATATTTTCGCCTGTTTTTTGTTTATAGAGCTTTGGAATCAGCCCAGCAAACCCAAATGCAAACTGTAAAGCATTAGAAAGTCCTTCTTGGAAAAATCTAAGTTCCCACGACAATATACTAGAAAACTTGTCTTTCTCATCATTAGAGGAAAGACCATCTGCAACTCTGCGAAATTCATTATTACTCGCATCAACAATAGCTTTGTAATATTTACCCATCAATGTAACTTTCGCTTCATGCTCTACGGCATTAATTGCTTCTTGAAGATGCATTTTTTTGAGATTCTCGTCACTAACTCGATTCAGAGATATCTGATTAAATCCGAAGTGCTCATCTTCGACAACCTCTTCAAAAGCTTTTTGTGCACTCTTAGAAGACATGAATGTTTCTATTCGTGTGTAGAAATCTTGTTTGAGATTATCTAAATTTGTGGTCTTGGGTAGATCAACATTTTGGTGAACATAGTTAGTAAATAAATATGGGTTTTCTTGCAGTTGGTTTAGACTAATAACCATCACTGAGATAATAGCCAATCCTGAAGATAATCGCAAGTAGGGCATTTTCCAAGCTCTAGCTTAAATTTTAGGTATTTCAACATAACCATTCATCACAAATTGGCTAACATTGCCAACGAGGTCTCAGCTTGCACGTATGGCTTAAAATATTCGGATGATTCTACTTATGGTTATGGTGTTAGTCTTGGGCATCAATAATTCTGTTGTAAATTGATTTGCTTCACTCTCTTTTTTTTAGGTGTACTGAAAAATTCGGGCCAAAATTTTTAAATAACTTTTCCTAAAATCTCTTAGGAGTAATTGAGATAATAAGGAGAAGTAAATGAAAAAGAAAAAACAAAAAAATATTCAAGTGCTCAAAAAGCAAAAATTGTACTTGATGTGTGCAGAGTTCACCTATTAGATTCTCTATTGCAAGCAGCAAAACAAAAAGGGACTTCACTTGCAGTAAACAGCATCCTGACTGGTGGAGATTCTGCTGGTCTTCAGGCAAATCCAGAGGGGCAACTTAGAGAAATTAATAGTTTTGCTTTCTGTAACCTTAGCCAGCGTGATTTAGCAAAACTTGGTTTAAGACCTCATTATCTCTCTGAATTAAAAATGCTTTCTCTTGCCGTTCCTGCTCAAAGGGTGCTTGATTTGATTGATAGAGCAGGAGTTAAAATAAACTCCTTGCTGCGCGGACAAGAAGTTGGTGTATCTAAGATGAAAAAAGCCAAACCTCCGAAAAGTTTAAAAGCGAAATAATTGCCCGAGCTTGGCACTTATGATATTACTTCGAATAATTCATTTACCTAACAATATCAAGCGCTAATTGTAATATTGTTACAATTGGTTTTGGGGTTTTTATGCGATTTTTGTTGTGGGAGCTTAATCTAATTGTAATATTGTTACAATTAGATTGGGGGTTTAGTGGTATTGAAGGCCCACTATTATCTGTAGAATCTGCTACTATTTATTATCTAGAGTGGTTGCCAGTCCTATACAGCCTAATAAAACTCAGTGGCCGCTATCTGGTCCTATTCAGATTTATATTAATACAAAAAAAAGCCATACAAAAGATTTTCTTACCTACCTCGATCATCTCATTAAATCATTGCCTGGTTGGTCTGAAACAGAATATGAACTTAGATGGGCTGATAATTTAGATGCTATTGAAGCGAATTTGGGAAAACAAAAAAAACTATCTAAACGTCCTAGATGTGTAGCTATTATTATCGATGAAGAAAATCAAGAAAAACAATATTTACCATATCGCTTAGCGAATTTACAAGATTCGTCTTACGGTTTTTCTGCGGCTATTTTACATGATACAGAGAATGATAATCTTAATATGTACAGAGACAATAAAAGTTCTCTTTATGTAAAATCTTGCCGCAAACCCAAATTTTATCAAGGTACTAATGGTATTAATATTAAAGAAATAACAAAAAATCATGAAGTGCCAAATAATCATTGGCCTTTTATACAAAATGATTCACTACAAAATCTTTTAAAAAATCTAGCAAACTATTTTATCTTTTTAGGTAGGGATCTGGGAATCATAAACGATCAGCAAGTAAGTGATAAAGATCTTAGTCAGTTGGTACAAGACATTATTCTTAGAAGAAATCAGGAATTACCAAAAATCGAGGCAAAAAAAGAGATAATTCAAAGTCTCAAAAAACATTGGGTCTCAATTTGTAAAACAGTAAAACTATTTTCCGTTCGTGATAAACAAGGTAATTTAAGTCTAGCTTATAATTTTGCTATAGATCATAGTAATTTTAACCCATGGCCTACAATTGGAGAAACTTCTCTTACTGAATTTCCTAATCCAAACTTTCTGAAAGAACTCTGCGGTAAAAATAAAATAACAACGGTCGATGATCTCAAAAAAGTTTTTGAATATTTGGGAGTTAAAACTATAACTCTAAGTGATGATGAATTAGCAAAATATCTTATCGAAGAAGCTTGGGATAAGCTATCGGCTCAGTATGACCTTTTTAAATTCCCAGGCAATGATGGTAAGGAAAAAGTTTTTTATTCTTATTGCAAGCAAATAAAATCAGATACCAAAAGTTCTGATGGAATTGATCTAATGTATTTTCCGAGTAGTAGGCTAATAAAATCTAAATTAAATAAGCCTAAAGTAGATTCTTCAGCTGATTTAAAGAAGTTCTGGAGTAGTTTGGGTATTGAGTCTGCTAATGATGAAGAAGAGAAGTTACTACCCAGACTATTAATTGAGCGTTATTGGGATGAAGTTTCAAAAAATACTAATATCTATAAAATTAAAACAGATGATGGTCAAGAAAAATATTCTTTTCGATTTGCATCTGGTGATCTTGACAAATGGGGAAAAGTCGGTCGTATAGGTTTATTACGTTTTTTCTTTGATAAAACATTAGTTAAAAGAATCTTAGAAAAAGAATCAATTACGAGTATAGGGGATCTTCAAAAAGTTTTTAACGCTATTGGTTTATCTGTGGCTGAGGCTACTGACGAAAAAGATTTACCCAAAAAAATTATTGAAACCCACTGGGAAGAAATTTCTAAGCATACTGGAATTATTCAATTTCAGAATGATAATGGTAAAACCAAATATAGTTTTAATTTTGCAGGATCACCATCCTTACTCTCGGGTTGTGTCCCAGGTGCTGGGACTAAAGCCTATTCAAGTTTTCCAAGCCCTGATTTTACAGAAGAGATTTTGGGATCACAAAAAAGAACTCAAAAAACTATTGATGATATGAAAAAAGTTTGGCAAGCGATGGGATTGGATATCGCTTGCCCCGAAGATGAAAAAAACTTATTTAGAAAACTTATTGAGGATAATTGGGATGCTATATCAGAATCAACAGATATCATTAGAAACCCGGATGGGCAAGGGTTTCAATATGATTTTTCAAATTTAAAGTCAAAAAACACTTGGAAGACAGTAGGTAATTATGGCTCTATAGCATCTTTCCCTTCTATAAACTTTATTAGAGAAGTTTTGGGTCCAGAGGCTAGAGCGATTCGCTCTAGAGAGGATTTAAAAAAAGTTTGGTCGGCATTAGGACTGAAAATCTTAAATTGATTGTTTTATAAGTTATGAATTGGTTAAATTATTTAACGTAAAATTTGATTCGATCGATTCTTTGTAAGTATTAAGATGTTTGGTAATAAATTATACTTCACTAAAAATTGTAGCCATGTTTTTAGTAAAAGAGATTTTTTTGAGTCTCAGTTATTTAACCTTTTTGGCAAAAAGCTCTTGCCTACTGAAGAGGCTTTTGATGTCATAAATGCTTATAAATCCAAGAATTTTGCTTTTAGTCAAGTTGGTTTGATGCTCTATACTAACGGTTATAACCTTAGAGGAATAAGTAATCGCCACCCTAACGGACTTTTTTATTTTGATGGCGAAAATGTTTTTGGCATTGGGATTTTTAAGAAAGAATCTAGTGAAGATTGTTTTCCTCATTTGATGATTATTGCTCCTCAGGGTCCTAGCTTTTTAGAGGCTGTAATGAAATTCATTTCTAAAGTAAGGCAGTGCAAGATTTTTTCTAACGAGATTTATATTCGTCATCTTTCAAGCGATCAAAAAAAATTATTTATTGAAAGTGGTCTAAAAGATATTGAGTTAGCTCCTTGGCATGAAGATGCACCAGAAGAAGACGAACATTTCCCCAATCGTCAATTTTATCTAAAAGATATATTTGATTTAGAAAATAATTACGAAATTAAAAATCTATCTTATCCTGATGCCAAAAACTTCAAATCCAAACCCAGACTGATTCACAATAGATTCTCAAATTATTTGCAAAGAAATAATCTTAAATTTACTCTTGAACCCTATGAATATAGTTCTGAGCATATTGAACAAGCAAAATTGATTGTTACTAAATATTTTCAAGCCAGAACTAAAAGAGGCGGTGTCTTAGGATCGACTCCAGAAGATTATTTCCCGATTATTTATCAACGACCATCTGGTATTAATGGAAGGGATTATTTCGCTTATATCGGTAAATTAAAAAAAGAAACCTCAAATGGTTTAGATCTTGATACTCCAATAATGTTTTTTGTGGGTGAAAGACTAGGTCCTAAAAATCAAGCGGGTCTTTATGCCACTCTGAGTTCAAGATTTGAAGAGGATGCTGTGGCGTTAGGTTTACCCATGGAAGGTTATACTGCTCTTCCACAGTTTTGTATTTTAGAAGTTATGAAAAAGATGTTTGAATCAGGTATCGAAATTGTGGATATTGGCGGATCTGAAACCGAGGGTTTAGATATTCAAAAAAAACAATTAGGTGGAAGACCTCACAAAACCAGTTGGGTGGTTAGTATTTGAGATTTTGTTTTCCTGCGATTTTTGTTGTGGGAGCTTAAGCTAATTGTAATATTGTTACAATTAGATTGAGGGTTTGTGGTCTTTGAAATGGATTTTACTTTTCAATGAAGGATAATCATAAGAAAGGATTTTTGGGAAGATGGGGTTATAAACAATCACTTACAGTCGCCCAAACTCAAGGCTTTGGAAATAATTTCTACGGCATTTCAAAAATCAATAAGAACTGGGGAGATAAAAGACCAGGATAATTTGACATAGGAGCCCTATATGCTCAAAATGAGGTCTTCTACGTTAACAATGTAGTTAGTGGTGTAGCATTGAAATTAACCGACAAAGATACTGTTGGAACCCATATAGTATTTCTTGACTCCACAGAAGCTCCTCATTCTATTTCTCACTTAAATTCTTGGACGCATAAGTTTAGTTCTAATTTTTACTCAACACTATTTGCTATCTTTAGATATAACACCCCGACTACGATAGGTTCCGACAATAATTGGTTTATTGGGGTAAATTTGACTGGGTTATTTTAGGTGAATAAGTTGGGGATCGGGATCAGTAGACAGGATTCCATTTCTCATAACCAAGATTTAATAAAAAAATGATTGTTTTGAAT
>JBILGG010000094.1:0-5593 GCA_044351165.1 Candidatus Caenarcanales bacterium
GACTGAGTTTTTGTATCTCAAAAACTGGATGGAACAGACTGGCTACGATATTAAAAAAATTCAGACCGCCTCCACAAAAATCCAAGATGAGCACCAAGAGCTGTTTGGCACTAGGCTCACTATTATCGATAAATCTCTGCCCGAGAATCAAAATCGTGGCGCAGAAAATCCAAATAATTTTAAATACCAATGTCCATTTTTGGATGAAGCAGGGAGCTGTTCTTGTTATCCCGCGCGCCCGCTTTTGTGCCGAGGCTTCGGGCTGGCGAGCGATAACGGAGTTAGTATCAAGACTTGCAATTTTTATATCCGCCAATACGAAAATAATTCAAATCCTTTTTATGAATGGCCGGTATTTGACTTACGTAATGCCAAAAATCTCGCGAAGGCCAGCGATGGATTTTTAAATAATGAGGGCCAAAATCCTAGCGGGACTATTGTGGCGTGGTTTGATTTGCAGACATTACCTACAACGCAATCAAGATAACTAAAACGCGCTAATTGTAACAATATTACAATTAGCTTGGCTAGATTTGCGGGCTAATTGTAACAATGTTACAATTAGACTAACTCGCGGGGGTTTCCTATTGTAATAATATTACAATTAGCCCTGGTGATTACTAGAGTTTTTGAGGTTTTTAACAAAAATCATATTTTTTACAAATAGCTATTGACAGATTGCCTGGGATTGTGTATTATTGTATTCATTATGAGTATCATGAATATGTTAGGTAATATTTTTGGTGGAGCTAATTCAACAAATTCTGCTGTTTCTAATCCTGTAGTTGGAGCTTCAGCAATACCTAGACAGGTTCCGGGTGGCGCTGATCGTAATACTGGAGTAACGCTGGCTCAAGTGCCGAACGATAATCCCGCACTACAACCTGCTCAAGCTACGCAAGCTCAAAGCCTTGAAGCTCAAATCAAATCTTTATTTACTCAACTCGAACCAATGAAAGCCCTTAATCTGCTTATGGAGCTTATGGGTCCTTTTATGAGTATGCTTGGAATGGGTCCAGCTCAAGCTACAGCTCCAGCCGCGACAAAAACTGAGCAGGCATCTGCTCCGCAAACACAAACTTCGCCAGCACAAGATCCTCAAACTTTACAAGAAATAGATAAAGTTATGGCTCAATTCGGTCAAGGACAAACTCCGCAAGGACAAACTCCGCAAACTTTACAAGAAATAGATGAAGTTATGGCTCAATTCGGTCAAGGACAAGCTCAGCAAACTCAAAAAGACACCCCAGCACCTACTAATGAAGATTTTACAGCTATGTTACAAGATCTTCTTGCGAACCAAATGAATCAAAGCCCTAACAACAGTACACCTACAGATTCTCAACCAGATAAAACAGTCAGACTGGCTTCCAATAAAGGTGGAATTTTAGCTCCAGTGCTAGAAAAAAATCTATCGAAACCCGCCTAAGCCCATGATAAAATCATAGGCATGGCAATATCACGCAGAGAGTTTTTGGTTTCACTAGCTAGTACTACGGGCTTGGCTGTTTTTGGAGGGCTAGGATCCATTCAGGGAGCGAGTTCTAAGCCTATTAAGCTAGATTATTCTCAGCACTCAGAATTATATCCCGTGCACGACGGCACTCAATATCTGGTAAAAGATTTTTCGCATTTACTCAAAAACAAAAATCTCGGACTCAGCCCCGCGATAGTAGAAAACCATCTGGGACTGTATCGCGGCTATGTCGAAAAAGTAAATAGCGCCGAAAAACAAATCCTCGCTGGCGATCTAAACGAAACAGCGATGAAGCATTTAGCGTTTTCGCTTAATGGGATGGCTCTTCACGATATTTATTTTTCTAATATGAGCACCGATAGCTCCAAAAGATCAAAAGCCCTGAACCAAGCTATTGATGAGAGTTTTGGCAGTTTTGAAAAATATTTTTCTAATCTAAATGCTATCGCTGGCAAGATGCCGGGCTGGTCTATTACTGCTCTCAATCTTCTCAATGGCAAGCTTATTAATTATGGCGTTAGCGACCATAGCGCCAATTTTCCTAATTTTGTGATTCCGATTTTGGCGCTTGATGTTTACGAGCACGCTTATATGATGGATTTTGGAACTGACGGCAAACCCAGATACCTAGAGGTTTTTGCGAAGATCATCGATTGGGATATGGTCTCAAGAAGATACTCAGCGACCAAAAAACTTTTAGGGTGATTTTTGCTGGGCGACTTAATCCCGCTCAGGGAGCGACTTGCCGGCTAACTGGGCTATCCTTTCTAAACACTGCCAAGACTGCTCTTCCAAGTCACCCTTGTAATCTATTTCGTAAGGCTCACCAAAACGCACGGTAATAGTCTTATCTTCGGCGTAGTGAATCCCGCAAGGGATGATCGGGACCTTAGCGAGGCGCGCCAGAAAAACCGCTCCCTTGTTGGGTTTGCCGAGTTTTTCAGGGTCTTTTGAGCGAGTGCCTTCAATAAAAATCACCACACTCCAGCCGAAGCCCATAGTCTTGCGGCTCAGTGCTTTTTTGGCTTGTTTAAAAGTCGATGTGTCTGGATTATCGCGGTCCACTTCAATGGTGCTGGTGGAGTACATATAAAGCTTTAGAAGAGGGTTTTGGAAGAGTTCGGTCTTAGCTATAAACGAGACGGGGAGCTGGATACAATGCCCGACAAGAGGCGGGTCTTTCATGGAGATATGATTGGAGACGATGAGATAATTCTTGGTGCGATCGGGCTTGGATCCGGTAAATTCGACCTTGGTTCTGTGCATAATATGATATACGACCGTGGCGTAAATAAGATTAGTAAGATTTTGGGCAACAATACTAAGCCAAGAATAATAGAATTTTTCTTTAATTTTTTCTTTTAGTTTTTGCCACATAGCCCTATATGAATTATACGATTTTAGAGGCTTTCCTAAGCTAAAATATTTATATATGGCTTTTTATGAGACTCTAGCAAGAATTAGCACCGATCCGATTGTGGGTTTACTACAGCTGGCGGGCAAAGATACCAGCCCCAATAAGTTAACAGCGATAATCGGCTCAGCGGCTGACGATGCCGGCAATCTAATTATTCCGCAAGCGGTTCTTGATTCCGCCAGGGAGCTTGCCGAAAAAGGCATAAACATGGAATACGCTCCCAGTACGGGTTTGGCGGGACTGGCTGAGCTGATGAGCCTTGAGTTTATCGGACAAAAAACCTGCGAGGAGCTCAGCAAACACGGTGTACACAGATCCGAGATCGTGACAGCCGCCGGTACTAACGCTATAGCCACCACACTGCTTGCTTGCACAGGCAGAGATGATGAGATCATCACGCATAACCCTCACTGGGCGGGTTACGACAGTATCGTGCTTGGGATAGACCGCAAGCCCTTGGTGAATTTTGATATTTTGGACGGGCAGGATAATTTTAATTTTGAAGATTTTGAATCTAGCATAAAGCTCATCACCAGCCGTAATCCTAAGACCAAAATTACAATTTTGCTAAACACGCCTTATGACAATCCACTTGGTAAAGATTTCGGTAACGCTGTCTGGGACCGGATCGCAGAGATTCTTGCCAAGTATCAACAAAACGAAATCTTACTTGTGATCGACACTGCCTATATAGATTTTGGGCCGACTGGTAAAGATTACAGGCGTCTAAGCTTCTTGCCAAGCCTGTTTCAGAAGATCAATAATCCTAATTTTAATGTGGTTATCGCGGCTACTATCTCTAAGAGCTTTGCGATGTACGGTGCGCGCGTCGGGGTCGCGACTTTACTAACTACTAATAAACAAAACTCTGATAACTGGCGAGATATCGCTGGCGGCTGTATTAGAGGCACTTTTAGTAACGCCTCGCGCTTCGGGCAGGAGATCGCGATGGATATCCTAAAAAATCCAGCCAAGTTAGCTAATGTACACCAATTCCAAGAAGATAGCTCTAAGCTAATCAGCAAGCGCCGTGAAGTGCTCATGGAGCTGATTACAGCAAATCTACCAGAGGAGTTTAAGATCATAAAACCTGATAGTGGGTTTTTTGTTAGCCTAAAAGTTGCTACTCATAACTACCAAGACACCACTTACGCAAACGCGCTCTACGAGAAGATTCTAGCAAGCCAGCTCTATATGCCCATGATTTCTAATCAGTTTTTGCGTATCCCTGTCTGCGGGCTGAACGAGTCCAAGCTCACGCAAGTCATCACGAGATTAGCTCAGGTAGCTCATAGCATGACGGCTAAGATTTAATTAATGCAAGAGCGTGCCCTACTGATTGATATTGTGGATCTGGGATCGGACCCTAAAGAAGCCGAGCTAAGACTCAATGAGCTAGATAGTTTGGTGAAGACCTATGGCGGCGTCAGCGTACTAAAGGTCTACCAAAAACGCGCCAAACCCGCTTACCGTACCTATGTCGGCGAAGGCAAAATAAAAGAACTACTCGACGAGCTTGGTGGCGCTGATGGCGTGGATGTAATCATCCTGAATAATATTCTTAAGCCTCGTCAAATTTATAACCTTGAGGAGATTTGCACTAATTACGAAATCGAGAGACTCAAGTCACAGAGCAGGTTTGAGACTCCTCGCAAAATCAAGGTTTGGGATAGAGTGGATTTAATCCTCAAGATTTTTGATAAGCACGCTGTTACCGCTGAAGCAAAACTCCAAATCGAACTTGCCAGCATTAAGCATATGGGTCCGAGAATTTTTGGTATGGGACTGGAACTCTCTCGGCAAGCGGGTGGTATCGGTACGGTAGGTATCGGTGAAACCAATATCGAGATCATGAAGCGTCACTTACAAAAACGCACTAAACTTATCGAAGAAAAAATCACTAACTACGGAGAAATTCAACGCCGCCAGAGAGAAACCCGCAAAGACCGCAACACCCGCACTGTCGCTCTTGCAGGCTACACTAACGCTGGCAAAAGCACTCTAATAAAGGCTTTGACCAAGAAAAAAGATGTCTATATCGCAGATGAGCTGTTTGCTACTCTTGACTCCAAGGTAGGAGAGCTATTCACCCAGCGCTTCACAAGCCCGTCACAGACTGAATCCTACGAAGATTATTCCAAAAAACCAAAATTCATGATCGCAGACACCATCGGATTTATCCAAGATCTTCCGCCAGATCTCATTAAAGCCTTTAAGACGACACTAGCCGAAATCATAGACGCTGACTTGATCCTACACGTTATTGATGTCAATGACATAAATATCCACCTGAAAATCCGCGTGGTGGAAGAGATTCTAGATGAGCTTTTGGGCGAAAAGAAAACACCCAAAATCTATGTCTTCAATAAAGCTGATCTTATTAGCTCTAAGCCTTGGCAAGAAGAAGACCGCCAAAAATACCTTGATGAGCTGTGTTTTAGATACGCTCACTTCCAGCCTCGGGTCGTCTCGGCGCTGGATCCTGCTAGCCTAGCGGGTTTAATAGATAGTATCGCTAACTCTAATAACTAGAATTATAAACCAATCAAAACTTTAATCTTTTTGGGCTAAAGTTTTTAGCCTAAATACCCGATTAATCACCTAAGTCAAATGACCTAAGTGAAAACATGAAAACAACCCAACAAGTCTTAGTTATACTACTTGCCCTTGCTGGCGCGCAGAGTCCGGTGTTTGCAAAA
>JBILGG010000135.1:0-4439 GCA_044351165.1 Candidatus Caenarcanales bacterium
ATGATACCGCTGTTGTGCAGTTAGTCTATAATCCTGACTGGAGAATGGGCGTGAAAATCTCTCGCAATGGGCAATACGGAGTTTTAAGCGGTAATTACCCGGAGTCAGCCTATCTTCAATTTATTACTGTCGACTCTGATATTCAAATAGGCGATGAAATTGTTACATCTGGAATCTGTATCGATGCGGGGAATTGTCCTTATCCAGAAAATTTTCCTGTCGCTAAAGTAATTTCTGTAGATAAAGATCCTAACGTGGTGGATCTAGTCGTGAAGGTTCAGTTTTATGAGGATTTAAAAACAGCAAGAGAAGTCTTTGTGCTTGAATAATTGGAGAATTTTATCAAACTAAAAAAAACAAATATATCCCAAACTAAAGAACTTGTTTATCAAGTGGCTAATTTGGCGGAGGATAAAAAAGCTGAAGATACTGAAATTTTGGATATCACCAAAATCGCTGATATAGCTGATTTCGTGATCATCACCTCTGCACAAACCGCTCCCCAACTAAAAGCTATAGCCAGTCATATCGAAGACAGTCTCACCAAAATGGGTCTAGAACCAGCTCATAAAGAGGGCAAGTACGGAGACAAATGGTTTTTGCTTGACTATATAGATTTTGTGGTCCACATTATCCAAACAGAAGCACGTGAATTTTATAACCTCGAGGAGCTCTGGTCAAAAGCATCTTTTGTTTCTCCAGCTGAATGGTCAGCAATTTCTTCAGAACTCTAGTGACTAGTGGTGCTAGCTGTTTGCGCCAGATTTTCAAGTCCGCTCATACCAGCTCCAACTTCAGCTAAGTGATTAACAGTCAGCACACCCATCGCCGTCAAAACAAAAAATATCGCAACTCCAAGCAAGCTAACAGCTTTTTGCGAGCGCGGTCCGATGGTGATTCCCCAAGTAATGCAAAAACCAAACAAACCATTTGCAAAATGATAATTGATAGCAATCAAGCTAATAATATAAAACCAATAAACACTAAAAGGGTTTAGTAAAGGCACCAAAGGCAGTCCAGGAATGGTTTGTGTGCCAGCCAAGGTCTTAGCGATATAATCAAAATCCAGCTCATGAACAAGTTTGAATTGCCAAATATGATAGGCAATATAAAACATAGCAATAATCCCTGATGCTCTTTGGATGATATATCTCCAGTTTTCTAGATGAGTATATTGCAGGTGATTTGGTCTAGCAGTAGTGTAAATTAGTACTCCATAAATAGCATGAAACCCAATAGGAATGAATAATACACCCCACTCGATAAACTCCACAAAAGGCAGACCTCTTAGAAAATTTATAAGAGTGTTATAGCTCGCTGGACTAACCAGAGCAGTGCTGTTTGCAAAAAGATGAAACATCAAGAAACCGCCGATCGGCAAAATCCCTGATAGAGAGTGCAATCTGCGCAAATAAAAATTATCCTGAATATTTTTTAGCATACTTATAATTTTAACCTCTAATCAGCAAACCGCACAGACAACTTACCTATTGAATATTGTGATAGTTCATCAAAAACCAAAAACGCATCATCATGATTCTCGTAACTGGGTCCGATTTGGATAATAAATTTATTTTTGTCTTTAAGTGTTTTTAAGGGCACGCCTAATCTTTCGCTTAGGTTTTCTTTATAGGTTTCAGCAGAATTTTCATCATCAAAAGCGCCAGTGGTAATAATCAAAGCCTTATCAGAATGCGCAAAAGCTTCTTTTGAGAGGATTTCAGCCTTATTTAGGTGGGCGGTCGATTTATTTGGATTAATCATTAAAAACCCAAAATAAATTAATACAAAAACACCCACAACAGCAGACATATTAAAAAAAATCTGTTGGGGCTTATTGCTGGAGTTTTTTTCTTTTAGTTTTTTTTCTTGTTGAAGCTGGCTTGCCACCTGGTTTAGAGATAATCTTTTAAGCCGATTAGTGCGAACCTTAGTGCTGTTTTTTTTCTCCATCAGTCCAATATTATTGGCGTAAATAGGGCGTAAACCTAAGCGTTTATTACCCCTTTCGATTATGGAATTTGCTATTCTTAATTTTTCGAGTTCTTCTAGACTAATCATTTGCCGGCTATTTAAATTCTAACTTGAATACAAGTCTATAAATTTATTTTACTAATTAAATAAATACTTGTAAAAGCCCAAAAATAATATATGATTAACTATGTGAAGAAACTTATTCTTATACCCATCTTACTTGTATTTACATTAGGGTCTGGTTCCGCAAAAATTCCCTCTGTCTGTTTGGGTGAACCTACAGAGCTTGTAGATTTGGTTTCTGAGCCTGCTAAGTACCTTGGTAAAAAAATTGTCATTGAAGGAGAGTTTTACTCTTTTTCAACATTGGCTCTTGATTATGAGCCTGCGATGCGTAGCTCAAAAGATTATATTGGACTAGTTTTGGCGCGCCCAGACCAGACCGAAATCCCTCTTGTGGAGCTTAAAATAGCTGCTGCCCTAAAAAACTTCAAGGAAAAAAATATTAATTTAGAGCATGGTAACAAGCTTGCCATAAAAGGCAAGGTTTACGCTGTCGCTCTGGGCGAGCCCTGGGTAGATGTGGAGGAAATTTCACTTCTCTAAAATGGCTATGGCTGCTACTAATTTACAATCAAAAGTTCTTGAAGTTCGCGGAGTAGATGGCTATCTCAGTCTTGATCTGGAGTTTGAGCTGATAGAAAACAAACTGCCTCAAGGAATCAATTTTACTCAGTTCGTTGATACTGTTAAGCAGATGCTTATTAACCAGCGCGCCCTGGGCTTACTGGAATCAACAGTCTTGCTTACAGAAAAAGGCGTCTTACATATTAATCTTATTGGTAATTATTATTTTGTAGTGCTTGCTGGGCATAAATTTTCTGTAGATGTTGCTCAGTTAACTCAAGTTATTGAAGAAATTAAACTAAGAAGCTAATCCACTTAAGATAAACGCCTTGCGGGAAGTCAAAAACCAAGATTAGCGCAGTTTTTGAAAAATTTTAAAAAATTTGGGTATATTAGTATTTTAAGGGTAATTATGATGAAAATAACTAAACTGACTATATTTTTGATTTCGATTTTTGTTTTGAATTTTTTGCAAGTGCGAGCTGAATTTCCTGTTCAATATCAGCCTCAGTACCAAGCTCAGGTTACTTTTGTGCCGGCAGGGACGCCAGTTACAGTCACCATGAACGATACATTAGGTTCTGAATTTACTCAAGTAGGTGAAAGATTTACCGCTACTCTTGCTGGCCCTATTTATTCTGGCCGTGATTTGATAGCTGGCCCTGGTTCTGTTGTCGAAGGCACTGTTGTGGAGGTTAATCCTGCTGGGCGAGCTGGGAAGCCTGCTAGTATGAACTTAAGAATTAATAGTTTGGCTACTACAGACGGTAGAAGAATTCCTCTATCGGCGACCATAGACCAAGAAATATTTAAGCTTAAAGCAGAAGGCGGAGTTACTAGTAACCTGGTCAAGTCATCTGTTATCGGAGCTGGAGCTGGTGCGCTGTCTGGTTTAGTAGGAGCGGCTATTAGTGGCGGTCAAAAAGGCAAAGCAACAGCTATCGGTACAGGTATCGGTGCTGGTACTGGCTTATTAGTGGGCGCATTTAGAAAAGGTAATGATTTGATTGTGGAGCGTGGCTCACAAGTGAATTTTAAATTAGATCAACCTTTACAAGGAGTAAACACAGCCCCGCCCGTGCAAAGATTTCCATCTGATTACGGTGCTGGAGCGCCTCCTTTACCTGGCGGAGCTAGTCCTTATGCTGATTCTGGTAATTACCAGCAACAAGTCCCAGTTAATCCATATCTAAAATATTAATAATTTTGTGAATTAAGGATCCACTGAAAACCAAAGTTTTCGAAATAACTCTTATGTGTTTTGGCAAGCTTCAGGCTCTAGCTATATAATTTATATATGAACCTTGAAACTACTATGAGTACCATAAAAGTAAAACTCCCGGATGGCAGTGTAAGAGAACTTCCTGTCGGTAGTACAGGTATGGATTTAGCAAAGTCTATTTCTCCTTCTCTGGCTAAAAAATCTATCGCTCTTGATAACGCTGGTAAAATTCAAGATTTGTTTGAAGTTCTGCAAGATGGAGCTGAAGTGAAGATTATTACTACTGGTGACGCTAGAAGCTACGAAGTTCTTCGGCATACAGCTTCGCATATCTTGGCGGCGGTGGTGCAGTCTAAGTTTAAAAATGCAAAAGTAGGAATTGGTCCAGCTACTGAAAACGGTTTTTTCTATGATTTTAAAATTGATGATCATAAAATTAGCGATGAAGATCTAATCGAAATCGAAAAAGAAATAAAAAAGTTCGCCAGTTCTGCTTACGATATCGTCAGGGAAAATGTTTTAGATGTGGATGCCAAGCTCGCTGAGTATAAATCTAGTGGTGAAATTTTTAAAGCGGAGCTTTTACAGGAGCATCGCGATAGCAATCCTACAGAAT
>JBILGG010000067.1:0-6269 GCA_044351165.1 Candidatus Caenarcanales bacterium
GTGCTGATCGTCAAGAGGTGCAAGTGCCAGAACTCAATTGGCAAGATACTCCTAGCTTGGTAAAAGATTTCTTGAGGCAGAGATTAGAGTTTGTGTTTGAGATTTTTCATAAGCACAAAGAAATCAATAAAGCCGTAATCGCTCATGGCGACCCGCTTACAGACCTCAACAAAAGACATATGTTTGTGCATACGCTCTACTCTCTAAAAGAAAGACCAGAGGAGTTTAGAAATTTTGTTTCAGCGGTCTCTCGTATCGTGAACATCACCAAATCCGCTGATCGCGCGGGTCTTAGCATAAACCCCAATTTATTCCAGACCGAACA
The DNA here is from genome assembly GCA_044351165.1 of Candidatus Caenarcanales bacterium. Taxonomy (GTDB): domain Bacteria; phylum Cyanobacteriota; class Vampirovibrionia; order LMEP-6097; family LMEP-6097; genus JBEAYS01. Next base: position 326 of record JBILGG010000067.1, read on the forward strand.
AGAAAAAAATCTCTACGAAATTCTTCAGATTCTCGATGTCGCCGATAGCCAAAAAACCGCTTACGAACCGCTTTTGACGGCTAATCAAATCCTCGAGCTTGTCGCGCCGGTAAATAGTTTTTTTGATAATGTGCTTGTGAACGCCGAGCAAGAAGATATCCGTAATAATCGTAAAGCCCTAGTCAACTACGCTAATTCGCTCCTAAGCGAGCTGGCTGATTTTAGCTTGCTTTAGTTCCAGGTATTCCTGCAGAGGAGCAATTTTTTAGTGGGTCCTAAATAGGGCTGTTCTATGCTGATAAAGAAGTTAATGATACTATTTGACTATCTTGAAATTAGATAAAATAAACATACAGCTAATCCTTGCAATCTTAATCAGCCTCGCTATTGCATGCTTTTTAGAAAGCCCCGTACTGACAAATAGAGACGCGATCAACGATGACGTCCGCAACCAAATATATTGGATGGCACAACAGAATGACCCAGAGCTATTCCCAAATGACTTGATTGCTTCATATTTTAGCCAGAGCTCCACAGTCTCTCCAATAGTTAAAGCTATCTATGGATTATTCCCAGATTCCGTTGACCCCAAAATTATTTCTCAATTTTTACCTTTCGTTCTTGTCGTGATCGCTACCTGGCTTCTCTTTAAATTTGCAGAATCTATCGTTAGCCCTCGATACGCTTTTTGGCTCTGTTTCATTTTTAATATATTTATTTGGATGGTCAGCAATATACCTGGAGGACTTCCTCGAGCATTTTTCTATCCGCTTTTGTTTTCGTTTTTTTATTTTTATGCTCGCAGACAATGGCTCCCATTAGCAATTATTCTTCTACTGCAGACCCAAATATATCCGGTAGTCTTTTTTATTAGTGCCAGCACGCTCATTATTGAGTTGCTTTTTGATTACAAAAGTAAAAGCATAAAAAACACACAAATTTATGGCTCTGTAGCGGCGATCGCAAGTGGTCTTGCTGGCTTGTATTATAGATTTGTACTCAAGTACAGCGCAAGCTTTGGTCCGCTCACCACAGTGCAAGAAGCGCTCACCATGCCAGAGTTTTTTATCAAGGGCCGAATAAAAGCTTTTTTGATTCCCTTTGAATTTGTTAATGGCAAGGCTTCGGTAAATGAATTATTTTCAGAGAATCATAATTTTTTTGTTTCTGTTTTAATTAAGTCCATAGTGGTCATCCCAACTACTTTTCTCTGTATCCTAATCTACAAAAAAATAATAAAACCAAAAGTCGGCAAATTAATTATTCCAAGAATTTTTTATAGCTGTATTATTTCTGCTTTGATTTTGTTTGCGATCTCATCATGTGTACTTTTTTACCTTTACCTACCTACAAGGTATCTAGAATACACTCTGCCACTGGTTTCTATATTTGTGATCGGATCTTTTATCTATCAATTAGAAAACATCATTCCTCGATTCAAGCCTTTGTTTAGTGTGGCGATAATTTGCATATCAATTTGGATAATATCTCCTTCCTGGAGACATGGTCTAAAATTTTTGGACAAAAACGAAAAAGAAATTTACAACTATTTACTAACCAAACCCAAAAATATAATGATCGCCGCACCATATGCTATCTCTAGCAATGTACCTGCCTATGCCTACAGATCAGTCATAGTGAGTCATGAAGCTTATATTCCATTTCACAAGAATTACTACAGTGAAATGCAAACACGACGAGAAAATCTGGAAAATGTCTATAAAACAAATGATATAGCGATAGTAAAAGCTTATATCGAGAAATATAATATTGATTATTTTATTGTCAAAAAACGCAGTAAGGATAGAAGCACATTTCTAAGTTCTGTCCCGCAAAATTGCATAGACTTCCAAAACGAGGAGTATTTGCTGGTATCGAGCCTTAAGGTTTTAAAGATGAGCTAAAAAACGATTTTTATATGCGTTCCTGCAGTTGTAACAATATTACAATTAGCGCCAGCTAAAATAAGGGAATTTCGGTTTTTTCAGATTGGCTAATTGTAACAATGTTACAATTAGAGTCCTTGGCAAGCATACAAGATTAGACTTGCAATAACACCCTGGCAATAAGTATTGCTATAATTCCCAGAGTGTTAGAACGTGTTCCATACACAAGAGTCCAACAAGGGGGAGTACAAGGTGTTTATTCGACACCCACTAATAAGTCTGAAAGAACTAGCACGGTTAAGGATTCGCCGAAAAACGAAGTTTTGAGGCGGAATCCGCTTAACAAAAATTTTAAGGATCATAGCGCACAATGTATTCCTCCGGAGCAATTAACCACAAAATCAAATATTGATCCCGCAAAAATCAAATTTACAGACATATTCAAGCCAAAACTTTTGTTTGAAAAATTTTTAAATAAGTTTTTGTACCCTGCAAGAAAAGATGGTCTATTCAAATTTCTATTCAAATTATTGAAACTAGCTAAACCTTTCGAGGAGCATAAAATTCAAAATAACGGGCATGTAATTCGCACTTGGCTAGCTCTGAATCCAAGTCCTCAAGCTCGAACCAAAGTTTTTTTTCATGGTAACGCTTCAGATATAACTTGTTTTATGCAACAAGCTCAAGAAGAATTCGCCAGAGGCAATAACGCATGCTTAGTGAGTTATAGAGGTTACTCTGGCAATGATGGTACGCCAAGTCAAGATGGGATTATCAGAGATACTAATGCCGTTATTAATTATTTGATCAATAACCAAAATTTAAAAACCGATACTATAGATTTTGTAGCCCATTCATTAGGATCAGCTGTAGTATTAAACACATTAGCGCACCGAACAGGAAACAATCCTAGTGAGTGTTTCGGAGAATTAAAATTAATAGCTCCTTTTAAATCTATGCAGGGGCTAATTAAAAACAAACTAAAATTCATACCTCAGTTTGTAATAAATTATTTGACAAATAGCTGGAATAATTTAGAAGCAATTAAAAAACTAAAAAACAAAGTTTCTAAAATTAATTTAGTGCATGGCAAAAATGATAGTCTAATTCCTTATGAGCATAGTGTGGCATTACATCAAGAAGCTCTCAAAATCGGTTGCCAAGCAGAGTTAGAGATCATCGATGGGAAAAACCACAATGATATTGTGGGGATACTGTAGAATTTGTGAAACCCCCTTAGCTAAGTATTGTTTGCGATGATAAATATCTAGGAACAAAAATATTTAGTCATTTCCTTTTTTCAGTAAAACGATAATAATCAATTTGGGTAGCATTTTGATCCCAGAATTCTGGTCCAGAGACATCATATACATTTACAAATAGTTTTTTTGAAGCCTTATCCAAAACACAATACCAAAATTCCCTTCTTGATTTAGAATCAGGTTTTAACTTCCTAGCTTGGTCGAGCCGGTGTTTTGTCACATGTAATCTAAAAGTATTGCCACTAGTAGAAGATATACTGTCAATAAACCGAACTTGAATATCCACATAAACTAATTTGCCCTTTTTATCAGTATATTTAATATGATAAGGCTTGCGTGAATTGCCTTGATTGTAATTACAATCAATATCTTTAAATTCTTTATTATTCAAATTTACCCCTAAAAATTGCCTTGTAAGTACGGATTGAGCAATCAATTGTCGGTCTTCTAATTGTGACTTATTTGTTCTCACTGAATTGGTTTTAGAACTTTTAGATATATTTTCGTATGCTTCAATTAAACTACTAGCGTTTAAACTGATTGTTTTATGATCATAATTATCGCTAACCGTTACTTGATATCTACTTGGCGTAAACTTCATTTGGCCTGGACTAAGCTTTTTAATAATGGGAGTCTTAGTATTTAACGCATTAACAAACCAAAAAAAATATTTTTTAAAATTTCTTCTTGCTGTATCATATTGCTTTTTAGCTATGTGCCAAGTTGAAGGAGAAAATTTTTTCTTAGAGCTGGATTTTACTTCATGAAATTCCTCTTTATCATTACGGTCAGTGGTTTTGATATCATATCCTAATTTATTATTCTGCATAGAAGCGTGAAAAACTTTCTTATAACAACGCTTTTTCTTTAATTTCCCTAAAACTAATTTCTCTCCTTTATTACCGTGGTTGTTTTTTTTAGCGCGAATTTTAGCCGCTCTAACTATAGCTTTATTAGCCGTATCTCTTGAATTAGATTTTTTAGCGCCCATCCTCATTCAGGATAATAACTATAACATATGCGCTATTTGAATACAGAAACGGCGATAACTAAGGATATAAATACAAAAGATTAGTTTAAATTTTCGCTCAATTCAAAGGAATAACTCCTTATCTAACCCTACCTCAACACCGGCTGTTTTACCGCACGCACATCATCGAAGCGCGAAAACGCGGTCGTGTGCGGAGCGGTCTTGAGTAGAGCTCTACCTTCTTCGCTGAGCGCTTCTTGGATAATCTCCTCAAAAGCCGTTATCAAGGCGTCCAGAGAGGATTTCGGCTCGGTCTCGGTCGGCTCGATCATGATAGTCTCAGGAATAGAAATAGGGAAGTAGATAGTCGGCGCGTGAATCCCTTTATCCAAGAGTCTTTTAGCCACATCAAGAGCAGTGATTCCGTATTTTTCTTTTAGTTTTTGCGCGCTGATAATAAATTCATGCTTGCAGACACGATTAAACTTAGGCTGAAAAATCTCATCTTGAGAGAGGATCGCGCTCTGTTTTACGCAAGCTTGAATATAATTAGCATTGAGAGTCGAGGTCTCGCCAATACGTCTAATACCCTCTTTGCCATTGCGTTTTATATAAGCAAGAGCTCTTAACAAGACATTAAAATTCCCATAAAAAGATCTAATCTTACCGATAGAATTTTTGGCTTGGTGATCCCAATAAAAATCTCCATCAAGATTTTTTGCTAGATGCGGGTAAGGAAGATACTGCGAGAGTTTTTCAGTAGTACCGATAGGACCCGCTCCAGGACCACCGCCGCCGTGAGGAGTAGAAAAACTTTTATGCAGATTTAGATGCAGTAGATCAAACCCCATATCACCCGGACGGCAGACTCCAGCGATCGCATTTAGATTAGCGCCATCATAATACATCAAACCGCCGTCATCATGAATGAGTTTTACCGCTTCTAAGATGTTTTGGCTAAACAGCCCAAAGGTATTAGGGTTAGTAAGCATCAGCACTGCGATACGATTTTTATTTTTGTTAATGATTTCTGTAAGGTCATCAATATCCACATCACCGTCAGAGCGAGATTTTACACTAATAGTCTTAAACCCAGCCATTGACGCTGACGCTGGATTAGTGCCATGCGCTGAATCGGGCACTAGGACTATATCGCGCTGGGCTTGCTTGATATCAGCAAAATATTTTTTGGCAATTAGAAGTGCGGTGTACTCACCATGCGCGCCAGCAGAGGGCTGTAGCGAAAACTTATGCAATCCAGTAATCTCACACAGACTCTTATTCAGCTCAGAAATCACTGTCAGAGCACCTTGCGAATCTTTATCAGAATCATAAGGGTGTAGATTTAGCCACTGCGGGCTCATCGCGATCTCGTCATTGATCTTGGGATTATATTTCATAGTGCAAGAACCAAGAGGATAAAAATTAGTGTCGATCGAAAAGTTTTTTTGTGACAGCTTAGTAAAATACCGACAGACTTCAAGCTCACTTTTATCAGGTATATCCAGCTCAGGGAGCGGGAGTGAGTAAAAATCAGCAGAGTATTTTTTTAGCTCATCTTTTGTGATTTTGGGCACAGGAAGATCTTGTCCTTTTTTAGAAAGATGCTCTGAAATTTTTTCTAAAAACTCATTAAGATCTTTTATGCTATGAATCTCAGACACATTAAACAAATAAAGATTTTTAGAAAAATCAATAGAAAAAAGCGAAGCATTATTTTTTAGCACACGATTCACATTAACTGCATAAGCCTCAAAAACCTCATTTAGACTGGAATTGGGGTCTAGTCCCACACAAAACTCACTAAACTGATTTTCTGTTTTGAT
>JBILGG010000068.1:0-6235 GCA_044351165.1 Candidatus Caenarcanales bacterium
TTCTAACAGCCTCAAACTCAGACAGAGTGGTCTTCTTAATAGTACCTTGCTTAGTAAGCATACTCAAATAAGTACCCTCATCAAAAACTTTTACAGGAATTACAGCTGTGATCCTATCACTAGGTCTGATGCTAATAAAATTCACCAAAGCCTGTCCCTTAGCCTGTCTTGAGCCTTCTGGAATATCATAAACTTTAGTAGAATAAGCTTGACCTTTATCAGTAAAGAACAGTAAAGTATCATGCATCGAAGTCACAAAGAAATGCTCCAAATCATCTTCTTCACGGGTTTTGATACCACCCTTACCTTTTGTCGCTCGGCGTTGACGCTCAAATGTGATTAGTGGAATACGCTTGATATAACCTTGGCTAGTAACAAAAACCGCCATCTTCTCATCAGCGATTAAATCTTCCATGCTCATATCACCGTGATCAACCACAATCTTAGTGCGGCGTTGATCACCATATTGCTCAATAATTTCTAGAGATTGCTTTTTGATTTCATCTAAAATCAAATCGCGGCTAGATAAAAGTTTTTTGAGGGCTTTGATAGTTTTTTCAAGTTCTTTTTTCTCTTTTTCTAGCTTGTCTTGCTCTAATCCAGTCAGTCTGCGGAGTTGCATCTCAAGGATAGCGCCAGCTTGTTTCTCACTAAGCTTGAATTTAGACATCAAGCCATCGCGAGCTTCTTCAGTGTTTGCTGAATTTTTGATGAGTTTAATTACTTTATCAATATCACCAATTGCAATCAGCAAGCCTTCTACGATATGATGGCGAGCTTCTGCTTTATCAAGATCGAACTGCGCTTTGCGAGTCACAACCTCAACTCTAAATTCAATAAACTCTTTTAAAATCTCTATAAGCCCCAATTGACGCGGCTTCCCGTTAATAAGAGCGACCACGTTTACAGCAAAATTTTGTTGGAGCGGTGTAAATTTAAGAAGGTTATTTAAGACTACTTGAGGATTGGCATCGCGCTTAAGCTTAATCACCACGCGGGTTCCATCACGGCCAGACTCATCATTGGCATCAGCGATCCCGGTGATTTTTTCATCTCTGACAAGATCAGCGACCTTGGTTATAAAAGCCTCTGCTCCGACTAGATATGGAAGTTCTGTGATTATAATCGCTGTCTGCGACGAGGTTTTACCCTTAGTAATCTCCTCGATTTTATAAGTACCGCGCTGAGTGATCGAGCCTTTACCAGTAGTAAAAGCATCCACAATGCCCTTGGTGCCGACGATACTGCAACCAGAAGGAAAATCCGGCGCCTTAATGATTTTGTTTAGATCCTTGATTGAAATATCTGGCCTATCGATCATGGCGATTAAACCCTGCATAACTTCAGTTAAGTTATGGGGCGGAATATTAGTAGCCATACCCACAGCAATACCCGTGGTGCCATTAACCAAAAGCATCGGAATTTTTGTAGGCAAAACTTTTGGCTCTTTTAAAGAACCATCAAAATTATCAGTAAAATCAACGGTATTAGACTCAATATCAGCCAAAATATCAACAGAAACTTTTTGAAGTTTTGCTTCTGTATATCTCATCGCCGCTGGGCCGTCATCTAAGCTTCCAAAATTGCCGTGACCATCTATTGTGGGGTAACGAGAGCTAAACGGCTGTGCCATGCGCACCAGTGTGTCATAGACAGCGGTATCGCCGTGGGGGTGGTATTTACCAAGCACTTCCCCGACAATACGAGCACATTTTTTAAAAGGCTTATCTGGGTACATGCCCATATCATGCATGGCATAAAGAACCCTTCTATGAACAGGCTTAAGACCATCACGAACATCAGGCAGAGCACGACTAACAATGACCGACATTGCATAGTCGATAAAGCTCTGTTTCATTTCATCACGAATTGAAATTTCGTTAATTTTTCCGCCAGTTCTAAATAAATCTTTCATTTTAATAATTGAGCAAAATGCTCGTAGATATTGATTTTACTACACTTCCTAGTATTTTTTTTTAACTGATCTTCTTAATTTATCACAGCCCAAAAATTGTCCAATTCCAGAGCTGGATTTTGAATTTTTTTTAACCCTAGCCTAGGGTTGGGGGTAAAAATCAGATTTTTAAAAGCCTTGCTTTAACTATTTAAAACTAATGCACAATTAAAGAGATCAGTTTTTGGAACTTCTATTTGCTTAAGGATTAGCTCTTAGCTCAACAACAAAAAATCAACGATTCATACCTTTCATTGAATCCTTAACAAATCGTATCCAGAACCAAAAAAGCCCAGATAGTAAAACCTAGGCTTAATTGAGACTAAAAAATTTAGCCAGTTTAAATTTTTACTTTACGATAAAACTATTTAGCTTTAACTGTATCTTTGAATTGCTTACCAGCTGAAAAAGCAGGAACGCTTGAAGCTGGAATTTTGATTTCTTCGCCAGTTCTTGGATTTCTACCTGTTCTACCTTTGCGGCTACGTTTTTGGAAAACACCAAAACCAGTCAGGGTGATCTTTTCACCTTTTGCTACTTGATCTTTGATTTCTTCAAGTAACGCTGTAACGACTTGATCAACTTGCTTTTGAGTTAGATCAAGATCTTCAGAAATTTTTGCAACTAATTCGCCTTTGTTCATGAGGTCTTTTCTCCTTTAAGATTTTTTTTGGTTCCAAACAAAAGAACCTTATAGCAAAATACTATAGATTAGGGTAAATTAGCAAGAGAAAAACACGTATTTCAGCCATTTTTTTCGCTTAAATTAAAAATAGTTCATTTTTAATCAAAAATGTGGTATAATATAAACAAGCGATCAAATAAATTAAGCTTAATTAAGCTTTGCCTTAAAGGACGTCTATGGCGTCAATGAACGAAATAAACCTAAATAATAATATTAACCCTTATAACTCCTTTGCCAATCTCCAAGGATCCAATCCCTCTGGCCCTAACACTAGTAATCGCTACTCTGGTAATTCTGGCGAACTTACAGATATAAAATCTGGAAGTGCCTCCGAAAGAGATTTGATGCCCTTGATCAAATTAGTAGCAAGCCAAATGGGAGTCTCAGAAATGGTGGCAAGCAGACTTGTTCGAAAATTACTTGCAAGCGGACAAGCCGGCACTCTCTCTGAAATGAAAAATTTTCTAACGCAATACCTTCAAAACAATCAAGAAAATGATGTGAAAAAATCTACTCTATTTGATGAACTGCGCTCCAGAACTGCAAACGCTAACACCGATAAACAATTGGAGGCTGCTTTTAAGCCCTTAATTAAAGAAGTGAATGATAAATTTATCCAGACCCAAGATCAAAGCTCTCGCACCGCAAAAGCCTTGTTTTTTAGTCGCGATGGCGCTACTGGACCAGGTTCCAGCTTGCCAATCCCGGTGACGCAATTAGTATCAAGTCCAAAAGAGTTCGCTTCTTGGTTGGTAAATAATAAATCTGCCTTTATCAGCATGAGAGCAAATCCCGCTGTAACCAACTTACTGATTGCCTTACAAAACCCTCAAATACAACAATCGCCTGTGATGCTTGCCGAGATTGCAAAATTAATTGCTCAGTTAATAAAGCTTAAGCAAGGTTCAAAAATTAGTGAATATAATGATAGCGAAAAAGTCGATGAGGAACGAGATAAAGAATATAACCTAGAAACCTCTGATCATGAGCATCACGTAGTTAGCAATGTCCGCGAAACAATTGAAAACGTGGCTATAACTCCGCTCAGAGACTTTTTAATTGAAGCTGAAAGATTTGCCGAAGAGGAAGTCGCTAATCTTTGGTCTTTAACTCTAAAAAAAGAAAAAGAGCTTGAAAAAAAAGTTAAACAAGGTCTTGATAAGCTAAAAAGACATAAGAATAATAAATAGATTTCTCAAAATCCATGTCAGACTTTAGAGATAAAATCCAAAACTACATTGCCGGACGCTTCGCTCCTGAAGACGATTTACTAAAACAAATTCTTCAAGACCAGCTAGCCGGGGGCGGACCAATGATGAATATTGGACCTGATCAAGGTAAATTTTTAAGCTTGCTAATTCAGCTCCACAAGCCTCGTAGAGTTTTGGAAGTCGGTAGCTACTATGGTTATAGTTCGATTTGGATAGCTCGTGCTCTTCAAAAACTTGAGGACACCAAACCCGGTCACAGATTAGAATGTATCGAGATTTCAGAAAAACAATGTAATATAATTAAAGATTATTTTCAAACTGCCGGTCTTCAGGACATTGTAACCATACACCAAGGTGCTGGATTGGATTTGATGAACAAACTAAAAAATGAAAAACAGATTTTTGACATGATATTTATAGATGCCGATAAAGCTAACTACCCTATTTATTTGGATCTAGCGTATGAATTGCTTCCCAGCGGAGGAGTTTTAATAGCGGATAATTGTCTTTGGGATGGCAAAGTCCTCAATAATGACAACCCCGACAATCAAACCGCAGCCATTCAAAAATTTAATGACAAACTCGCTATTCATCAAGGTTTTGACTCTTTAATAATCACTATTCAAGACGGATTAGCAATAGGTATAAAACGATAAAAATAAAATCTATTCTAAAGTCATCTGACTTAACCACGCAACCAGAGTGCCTACAGGCTGTTTCATATGCCCTAAGCCATGATCTTTTGCAATTACTTCATTGGCCTCACCAAACATATGCGTAGTAGTCGAAGAATTAAATACATCACGCTCATTGCGTGGACTAGAATTATACTGATATTGAGTTAGGTAATATTTACAGGCTTGCACAGAAGCTCCATCGTTTGTCGCAACACCAAAAGATCTACAAACTAATGGTCGTGCGGGATACACTTGGCAAATATTTTCTGCACCTAAAAATGGACATCTGAATTGAAGTCCAAAAGGATTCTCTTCTTGAAAATTTGATTTTGTTTGATCGATAATTTTCATAGGCTCCCCAAAAACTTCTTGGTGTTGCTTTTGAATCTGCATAGCATTATCAATAAAAGGTTTCATATCAATATCATGGTCCTTAAACCAATTTTTGATATACAAAAATTCTAGTAAAGAAACCGTGGGAAAATCTTTGGCACAACAATCATTACAAGAATAATAAAAACAAGAATCTGAATCAATCCCCGTCCTAGTCATGATTTCAGAATGAATTGAACTAATCTCCGTGTATATACTGGGGATATTTTCTAAAACTTGATGACCTGAATAATTTTTACTTATGTCAAGTTTGTTAATTTTTATTTTTGCTTGCAAGTCTGGAGTAAAACATTCTCGGTATTTCACTAAAGCCTCTTCAGCAGATGTTTTATTCATAGATCTTCTGTAATAGAGCGCTGTTAATCTATGACGCTGAGAATTTAAATCTTCATTCATAAATTTCCAACAATCACTATTATCAAGATAGTCCCAAACCCTTTTTAGGATTGAGCTTAAAGCTTCCGAGCTTTCTCGATGTTCCCAATAACTATCTTTGAGTAAATAGTCACTATAATAAATCACAAGAGATGGTAAAACTTCTAAATACTGATAAAAATTGACTTCTAAAGAATGATTATGAGTCTTTAACATCTTAAAAACCTCAATTAGTTCATAAGCTAAAGCATCCAAAATAAACTCTTGAGCAGGTCTCATAGAGATATGCTGGGGCTTAAGAGGCACCTCTTGCACAATCAAATTCAACAAATAAAGAGCTTTTATTTGTGGGGTATTAATCAAATCAGGTGATTTATGAAATTCTTTTTCAAGATCTTTATAATTACCCAAAAGCAGAATTTGAAAAAATCTTTTAAAGTTAAGTTCTGAATTTGTTTGATCCAAAAGCGCTTCCAGACCAGAGTTACTGCATTTTAAAAGATCTAAGGATTTGATTTTTTTTCTATCCACTATATAGTTCCTAAAATATTTTTCACTTCGATGATTCCCATGTTATAAGCAAGCTCTGCTTGAGCAACATTATAATTTGCAGTACTATTAATCAAACTTAGCTCAGCTTGAATTAATTCTTTTTCTTTTTCAATCAAATTAGCAAATATCTCAAGACCGTTCTGATAGCGGATTTTAGAGAGCCTAACTGCTTCTTGCGCTGATTGTAATTCTTTTTGAGAAGCATAAACTATAGACCTGGATTTTTGAAGATTAATGTATGAAGCTCTTAAACCCATTTCAATACCTTGTAACTCACGGGCGTATTCAAGCTTAGCCTTCTGGACTTTTGTTTTTGACTCCATAGCCTTAGTAAAAGCAGTTAACCCCAAACCATCACCAATACTATAACTAGCATCAAACCCCAATG
>JBILGG010000069.1:0-6223 GCA_044351165.1 Candidatus Caenarcanales bacterium
CTTCGTCATCTAAGCCCAAAGCCTCAAACAGCTGAGCGCCGCGATAACTATTAATCGTAGATATCCCCATCTTAGATAAAATCTTGAGCAAACCTTTTTCTATACCTGATCTATACTGCTCCATCAGCGCGACTGTGTCTTGCTGAGCGATATGCTTTTTTTGGACCATATCATAAAGCACTTGATAAGCCAAATACGGATAGATAGCAGTAGCACCAAACCCAATTAGAGCCGCGTAATGATGCGGGTCGCGGGCTGTTGCTGTTTCGACGATTAGATTACAATCACAGCGCAAACCTTTTTCATTTAGGCGCGCATGAATCGCACCGACAGCTAGTAAAGCTGGGATCGGCACACGATTATGCTTAATTCTGCGATCAGAAAGAATCAAAAATATTTTTCCTTTACGAACAGCATTTTCAGCTTGATCACAAATCCTTTTCAGGGCGCGCCTTATATGCCTATCACTACGATAAGTCATGTCTATAGTTTCGTAATTAAAATTAGGATCATCAGGCAATAAAAGCGCCTTAAACATTGATCTTGAGAGTATGGGCGAACCGATATCTATTCTAATCGCGCTCTCAGGTTTTTCGATAAAAGGATTTACTTCTTTGCCCAAGCAAGTCCTGAGCGACATGACATGCTTCTCTCTAATCGGGTCTATAGGCGGGTTTGTTACTTGAGCAAAGTGCTGGCGAAAATAATCATAAATAGATCTTGGCTGATTAGATAGAACTGCAAGCGGCACATCATCGCCCATAGAATAAACTGCTTCTTGAGACTTTTCAGCGCAAGCCTTCAGCACATATTCTCTTTCTTCAAGACTCAAATCAAACTGCTTTTCATAAATGGTAAGCTCATTATCAAAAAACGGATCGCAACCTGGCAATTCCTCTTCTGGATTGGTTTCTAGGTAGCGAGTGTACTCATCTAACCACTGCTTGTAAGGAGCTTTTGACGCAAGCTCTCGGTTTATATCCTCAGGCATCAGGATCTTACCAGTCTGAGTGTCTACCGATAGCATCTCACCAGGAAGAAGCTTACCTTTTGCAATTACATCCTTCGGATCGTAGTCATAGACACCGATTTCAGATGCCATAGTAAAATGCCTATCTTTAGTAAGCACGTAACGCGCTGGTCTAAGACCATTTCTATCCATAGAACACGCCGCAAACCTTCCATCCGTCAAAACCAGTCCAGCAGGACCATCCCAAGGATCCATATGTAAAGAATAATATTCATACATCGCTCTTAAATTTGGGTCCATCTGCTCGTCGTTTTGCCAAGCTGGCGGAATCAGAATTCTAATAGCGTGAATAAAATCAACTCCAGTCATCACCAAGCCTTCAAGCATATTATCCAAGCTCATCGAATCAGAGCCATTAGGCATAACAAAAGGCATGAGCTCGTGTAAATTAGGCAGGAGCGGGGTTTCGTACTTAGCCTCTCTGGAGATAGACCAGTTCCTATTGCCGTTAATAGTATTGATCTCGCCGTTATGAGCAAGCATACGAAACGGTTGTGCCAAGCGCCATTCAGGAAAAGTATTAGTAGAAAATCTCTGATGAAACAAAGCCAGAGAAGACTGGAACCGCTCATCGACTAGATCTGGATAAAACTGCTGTAAGTAATTAGGCAATAACATCCCTTTATAGGAGATCAACCGAGACGAACAACTAGAAAAATAAAAATCACTATCCTCCAATAAAGCAAGCTCGGTCTTGCGCCGCGCCACATAGAGACTGCGCTCCATAACTTGCTCATCAAAATCATTAGGCGCGCTTGAAGATTGCGCCTCGATAAAAACTTGAACAATCTGCGGCAGAGTCTTAAGAGCATCAAGCCCGCACGCTGATTGGTTTATCGGTACTTGCCTGACCCAAGTTTTTTTTAGACCGACAGCATTTAACTCACGCTCAAACACATCAAGAGCATGAGAATATTTCTTGGGATCTTGACTCAAATAAACTGACGCTACTGCAAAATTAGATTGCAGGCTAAAACCCGCTTGGGAAGCGAGCTGAGTAAAAAATTCTTTAGGGAGCTTAAATAATAATCCGCAACCATCACCGCTTTTGCCGTCAGCAGAGATAGCACCTCGGTGCGAAAGTCGCGCCAAAGATTCTATCGCTGTTTTTACCAGCCAATGACTTGCTTGATTATCCAGATTGGTAATCAGCCCAAAGCCACAACTATCTTTATAATTTTTTTTATAATCAGCCTCAAACATCCCGGAACTACTATTATGCCCATTTTTATTAAAAATTATCAAACAAAATTGGTGTGTTATTTTATACAGCGTTCTCTGGTATACAATCTACTTATGCCCGCCTTGGCGACCAGAACAATCGAAGATCGCGAGCTTGGTAGCATCACCTTTACCAAGTATAAAGGCGCCAAATCTCTCAAAATAAAAGTCAAAGAAAATCTTCAAGTCTCTGTAAGCTTGCCCTTTAAGGTTAGTTTTGATCAAGGAATAAAATTTTTAAACGAGAAAAAACTCTGGATCCACGAACAGCTCTCCAAATTCAAAAACAAAAAAAAAGAGAGCACTATAGTCCTAGAAGGCAGCCTAGAAGAATTTTTGGACCTGCTATCTAAAAGCTACCGCACAAAATTAAGGGAACTAGAACTAATCTGGGTGGCAGATATAAAACCCTGTCATAGATTGAGCCCGAGTAAAATAAAGCTTTACTACCCGCCAGCAGGTGAGCCAATAGAGAGCTGGAGACGAACTCTGGCTGATTGCGCTAGAACCGCTTGGCATGGGGCTTTACGACTAGAAGCGCGAGCTTATTTACCAAGAAGATTAGCAGAACTAGCCAAAAGCAAAAATCTCAAATACAAAAATTGCGTAATCAAAAAAGCTAAAACCCGCTGGGGAAGCTGTTCTGCTGACAATAATATAAACTTGAGTATGTTTTTGATGAGCTTGCCTGATGATTTGATAGATTATGTGATTCTGCACGAGCTAGCGCACACACGCCACAAAAACCACTCCAAGGAGTTTTGGGGATTTTTAAGCGAGCTACTCGGGGGAATTAATGCTAAGACTATTGATAAAAGATTAAAAAAGTATAGACCGGATTTGGTTTTGGTCTAAGATTAAGGCTGAATGGTACAAGAAATCAACAAAATCAGAAATATCGCCATCATCGCACACGTCGATCACGGTAAGACTACTTTATTAGATGCAATTTTAGATCAGACTAATTGTTTTGCGGCGCACAAAGAAAGAGAAGTTTGTGTGATGGATTCTAACCCTCTGGAAAAAGAGCGCGGCATTACCATTCTTGCCAAAAACACTTCTATTAAATATCAAGACTACCAGATCAATATCGTGGACACGCCGGGACACTCGGATTTTGGCGGAGAAGTCGAGCGGGTCTTAGGAATGGTGCAGGGCTGTTTGCTTTTGGTGGACGCTTTTGAAGGACCAATGCCGCAGACTAGATTTGTCTTGCGCAAGGCATTTGAGCAAGGACTCAAGCCGATACTTGTTATTAATAAAGTCGATAAACCCAACGCCGATATCCCCAAGGTCATCGATGAAGTTTATTCGCTGTTTATAGATTTAGGCGCAGATGACGCTCAAATAGAGTTTCCGATTATTTACGCTTCGGGCGTAAACGGGCTTGCTGGGCTGGATCTAGATCAGGTCTTAAGCGGGATAAAAGCAGGCTCAAAAGATATCAAGCCTGTCTTAGATACAGTCATAGAGACCGTTCCAGCACCTTCAGGTGATGTGAATGATAAGTTTTTGTTTCAAGTTAGTAGCTTAGATTCTAGTGAGTACTTAGGTAGATTACTTGTGGGAAGAATTCTAAATGGCAGTGTAAAAGTCAATGAGCAAGTGAATTTGATCGAACCGAAGTCAGGATCTATCATCAAGAAAAAAATCGCTAAAATTTATGGATTTTTGGGTCTTGAAAAAATCGAACTACCCTCAGCAACAGCAGGCATGATAGTTATTCTAGCTGGCTTACAAGAAGGTAATATCGGCGATACCGTTTGTGATGCGGGTTTAACTAGCGCGCTTCCAGCAATCAAAATCGACGAGCCGACTCTAGAGATGATTTTTTCTGTAAACGATAGTCCTTTTGCGGGGCTTGAAGGGAAGTTTGTGACTTCTCGCCAGCTTAGAGACCGCTTAATGAAAGAGCTAGAGGTGAATGTCGCTCTTAGAATCACAGAAACAGATCGTACGGATTCTTTTAGAGTGGCAGGGCGCGGAGAGTTGCACTTGGGAATTTTGCTTGAGACTATGAGGCGCGAAGGTTATGAATTACAAGTATCTAAGCCGCAAGTCATCATAAAAGAATTAGACGGTGTTAGACAAGAGCCTTATGAGGAGCTGATTGTAGATATCGAAGAGGAGTACGCCGGCTCTTGTATCGATGCGCTCAATAAACGTCGCGGTGAAATGCAGATGATGGATAGCTTGCATGGCAGAACTCTTCTAAAATATATTATTCCGACAAGAGGTTTAATTGGTTTTACTGGTGAGTTTATCCGCATTACAAAAGGCACTGGGATTATTAACCACTCGTTTTTAAAATATGACACTTACGCCGGCGATATCGGACAGATTAGACCTGGCGTTTTGGTGAATCTAGAAAACGGAGTCGCTACTTCTTACGCGCTTGAGAATTTTTCTGATCGCGGAATATTTTTTGTGGAGCCGGGCTCTAAAATTTATAACGGCATGATAGTAGGTGAATCCAATCGCCCGCTGGATGTAGAGCTGAATCTAACTCGCGAAAAACAATTAACTAATATGAGATCTGCTGGAGCTGAAGTATTAGTCGGACTCAAAGTCCCGCGCAAATACACTCTAGAACAGGCTTTGACCTATATTGATGATGATGAGCTTGTCGAAATCACTCCGCAAAATATTCGTCTTAGAAAAAGAATTCTTGATCCTAAAATGCGCAAGCGCGACGGGCGTTAGGGGCTCGCTTTAGAACTTAGGTAAAGGAAACTCGATGTTTTCTTCTTTATATTTTAAATTGGTGATGGTAGTGTTACTACCCTTCAGTTTAGTGACTAAGGTCTTGACCAAAAACTCTGGAGCTGAAGCGCCCGAGCTGATACCAATTACTTTTGAGTAGAATTCGGGCTTGAGACTAAAGTTCTCTGGGTCTGGCACCAGTTCAGCTGGCTTGCCAAGCTTATCAGCTAGCTCTAGCAAGCGAAGAGTATTAGATGAGTTCTCGCTACCGATAATAAGAATATAGTCAGCGTATCTAGCTAGCTCCTTGACAGCGTCCTGGCGGTTTTGGGTAGCATAGCAAATATCATCAGACTTGGGAAATTCGATACTAGTAAAAGTACTGCGGAGCTTTTCGATAATCGCTGAAGTGTCATCGAGAGATAGTGTTGTCTGAGTGGCAACTACTAGATTATCACCGGTAAGTATCGAGCTTAGTTTTTCGACATCCTCGATAGACTCCACCAAATATATATCCTGACCGGGTTTGAGGGCTTGGGGTTGTTGATTTTTATTGCCGCGATCCAGATTCGCACCAGCATAACCCATCGCTCCTAAGACCTCTTGGTGACCGCGATGTCCGATATAAATTACTTTTTTGCCATCTTTAATGGCGCGCGCAATTTCAAGATGCACCTTAGTAACTAGCGGACACACAGCATCAATAAACTTAAGACCCCGAGAGCTAGCGGATTGTATGACAGCAGGGCTAGTACCATGAGCAGAAAATATCACCAAGGCTCCATCTGGAACCTCTTCTAAGCCCTCCACAAAAATCACGCCTCGACTTTTAAAATCATTTACCACATGATGGTTATGCACTATTTCATGACGCACATAAAGAGGCGCGCCGTAGCGCTCCAAAGCCAGATCAACAATCTCAATAGCTCTATTCACTCCCGCACAAAAACCTCTAGGCTCCGCTAGAATGATCTCGGAGACTTGATTAGAGCTTAAATGCTGGTTTGTTTCGATCATGCGCTAAAATTTAAGATACAAAAAACTATAAACTTAGATCCTTATTTGCCTCTGCTTGAGCCTTGAGTTTATCTCTATGATTTTCATACTTAACCATAAAATAAAAAATAACAGTCACAGAGATAGCAATTATCACAGCTGAGAGAAATAACAAAATCATAAATTCAACTCCTTATCTATCTCTGATTTAGGGTGTATATATACTGCTACTATAGTAACAATTATAGTACTGAAGATTCCTATAATTGCAAT
>JBILGG010000070.1:0-6183 GCA_044351165.1 Candidatus Caenarcanales bacterium
GACTCAACGTGGCAAAAGAAATCAAACTCCCTCAGCCACCTATTCCTATGACTCCGCGCAATATTTTATTCTTGGTGTCAGCAATCGCAATTGCAATAATGATTTTTTTAACGGGTACTTTTCAAGCGGCTAATTTTAGAGCTAGAGCGCGTTTGCATAATCTCGAGCGTCAATCTGAGCGCCACAGAAAAATGCTCAGCCAATACAAAAAACTCAAGCAAGATGAAATGGAACTTAGCTCCCAAAGAGAGTTTTTCTTGGATATAACTAAGCGCAGAACCCCTTGGAATAAAATCCTAAGTGACCTGAGCAAGCTTACCCCTAAAGAAGTTTGGTTCGATAGATTTAGCGGTGATAGGACTAAAATTTTGGTTATTGGTAAGGCTCGTAGCGCAGAGGATGTTTCCTCGCTTTCAATTAATTTGAACAATAATTCTGAGTTCGTCAGAGAAGCTTTAATTCTTGGTACTAGAGATTACGAAGAAAACAATCAAAAATATAATGAATTCCAGATAGCCGCAAAACTTAAGTCGCCAACTGGTAAATTCTCTGATAAGAACCAAACCGCAGAAACCGGTATTAACACTAAGCCTGGCAAAAAGCTAAAGCAATAATAAGTCTTTTGTGATGGTGTAGACACATTCCACTAAAAAACTTTAGAATAATAGTTAAACCTGAAAATATTAATTTTCAGCACCTAAATATCAAAGGAATAAAAAATGGCAAGAAAAGTAAAGTACGAAGATTATAGAAATATTGGTATCGCCGCGCATATCGACGCTGGTAAAACCACTACTACCGAAAGAGTTTTGTTTTACTCCGGTAAAATCCATAAAATCGGCGAAGTTCACGAAGGTACTTCTGTTACTGACTGGATGGAGCAAGAAAAAGAAAGAGGTATCACCATCACTGCGGCGGCTATCTCTACTGAATGGAAAAACAAATTTATCAACTTAATCGATACCCCAGGACACGTGGACTTTACTATCGAAGTAGAAAGATCTATGCGTGTACTTGACGGTGTAATTATCGTATTGTGCTCTGTAGGCGGCGTTCAGCCTCAGACTAAAACTGTTTGGAGACAAGCTGATCGTTACAAAGTTCCGCGTATCGTCTTCGTAAACAAGATGGATCGCTCGGGCGCGAATTTCTTTAGAGTGGTAGATCAGTTGCGTAATGATGTGCGTGTAAATGCTAGACCTCTTCAAGTGCCTGTCGGTGCTGAAGATCAGTTCCAAGGCATTGTCGATCTAATCGAGAAAAAAACTTATATCTCCAAGGATGATATCGGTAAAGATGTCCAAATCACTGACGGCTATCCAGATGATCTAAAAGACAAGTGCAAAGCGCTTAGAACCGAGCTCATAGAGGCTATTGCAGAGAATGACGAAGAGATGATGAATAAATATCTTGAAGAAGGCGAAGATGCTTTTAGCGTAGAAGAGCTTAAGCAAGGTCTCCATAACGCTGTCACACAACTTCAAGTTATTCCAGTTCTTTGCGGTTCAGCCTTCAAAAACAAAGGCGTGCAAAAACTCTTGGATGCAGTCGTAGACTACCTTCCAAACCCTCTTGAAGTCCAGCAAATCAAAGGTATCGACCGCGATGGCAATGAAGTCACTCGTAAATGTGATGATAACGAGCCTATGGCTGGTTTAGCGTTTAAGGTGATGACCGATCCTTTTGTGGGTCGCTTGACTTTCGTTAGAATGTATTCTGGCGTGGTTAGTGCGGGTTCTTACGTGTATAACTCCTCAAAAGGAATCAAGGAGCGCGTTTCGCGTCTAGTAAAACTTCAGTCAGATGATAGAGAAGAAATTCCAGAAATCTGCGCTGGTGATATCTGCGCGGTCGTGGGCTTCAAGGATACTACTACTGGTGATACTTTCTGTGATGAGAAAAAATCAGTTATCCTAGAATCTCTTCACGTTCCAGAGCCGGTTATCTCGGTCGCTATCGAACCAAAAACAAAAGCTGACCAAGAAAAACTCTCGACAGCGCTCCACAAGCTGGCTGAAGAAGATCCTACTTTCAGAGTTAAAGTCGATCACGAAACTGGTCAAACTATTATTTCTGGTATGGGTGAGCTTCACTTAGAAATTCTTGTCGATCGTTGTCGCCGTGAATTTAAGGTAGAAGCTGATGTCGGTAAGCCTCAAGTAGCTTATCGCGAGACGATCAGATCTAAATCTACTTCTGATATTAAGTACGCTAAGCAGTCTGGTGGTCGCGGTCAGTACGGACACGTGGTCATTGATTTTGAACCAGCTCCTATCGGCAAAGACGAAGAAGGTGTTGAGCTTCCTGGTCTTACCTTCGTTAACAAGATCGTCGGCGGTATTATTCCAAAAGAATATATTCCAGCAGTCGAAAAAGGTGTTAGAGAAGCTATGCAAGGCGGTGTTGTTGCGGGTTATGAAGTACTCGGCGTAAAAGCGACACTAGTGCACGGTTCTTTCCACGAAGTCGACTCTAACGAGATGGCGTTCGGTATCGCTGGATCTATGGCTCTAAAAGATGGCGTGAATAAGGCTCGCCCAGTGATTCTTGAGCCTATTATGAAAGTGGATATCGAAGTCCCTGAAGCTTATATGGGCGATGTGATCGGTGATATTTCTTCTCGCCGTGGTCGCGTCGAAAAAATGGAAACCGACAAAGGCGTTTCTCACGTAGCTACTATGGTTCCTCTTGCTAATATGTTTGGTTACGCGACTGATATCCGTAACAAAACAAAAGGTCAAGGAACTTTTACGATGGAATTCTGCGCTTATGAGGAAGTGCCTCCTAATATTGCTGAAGAAATCAAAGGTAGCAGGTCCAAAGCCGCTGTCTAAGGCGTTTTGAGCTTGAACAAAAAAGTCCTAGTAATTGATAACTACGATTCTTTTACCTATAACTTGGTGCAATATCTCCAAGAGTTAGGCGCAAGTACTACTGTCTGGCGTAACGATGAATATACTCTTGATGTCGCTATCCAAAAAGTACTCGAGCTCAAACCCTCTCATATATTGATTTCCCCAGGTCCGGGCAGACCGGCTGATTCGGGTATTAGTCTAGAGCTGATCCAAAATTTCAAACACAAAATTCCTATCTTGGGAGTTTGTTTGGGTATGCAGGCCATCGGTGAGCTCGCTGGGGCCAAATTAATTCACGCTCCAGAATTAATGCACGGTAAAACAAGTGAAATATTGATCCGATCTCATCACTCGCTCTATAAAGATATACCCAAAAATCACCGCGCCACTCGCTACCACTCCTTGATTTTGGAGCGCGCCAGTGTGGATGAGTGCCCTGATCTAGATCTGCTTGCTGAGACAAAAGAGGGCTTGGTTATGGCGATTTCTCATAAAAATACCCCTAATCTTGTGGGCGTTCAGTACCACCCTGAGTCGATATTATCTGAATATGGTCATAAGCTTTTGGCTAATTTTTTGGATTTAGAGTGATTCGGGGCTGAATCTTCATGTCCAAGGCGTTATAATTTTTAGAAGTGCTTGTTTTGGGTATTAATACTGGCACATCTGTGGACGGAGTCGATATGGCTCTTGTCAAATGGAACCTGGGTAATTTTAAAAATTTTAAGATTATAAAAGAATCGAGTTATAAGTTTGATCCTGGGGTCAAACGAGATATAGATATTTTGATCGCTCTTCAAAAAGCATCACTGGAAGATTTATCAAATTTAAATTTTAAATATTCTCAATTTATCGCCGCTTTGGTGAGTGATTTTATCAGTGAATTATCAGCTGATGGATTTAGCGGTGAAATTGATTTAATTGGTTTGCACGGGCAGACTGTGTTTCACGGCACTAAAAGTACTTTGCAACTAGGTAACGCTTCGGTGTTGGCGACTATTTCTGGGATCCCGACTATCGCTGATTTTCGGTCTGCCGATATCGCTGTGGGCGGTTGCGGTGCGCCTTTGACGAGTTTTATTGATGAAAAATTAGTTAGATCTCCTACTGAGTCTGTGGCGACTCTAAATCTCGGTGGTATCGCTAATATCTCGGTGATGCAGGTCGGTAAGCCTACTATTGCGTTTGATACCGGACCTGGAAACACGCTGATAGACTCGCTTACAGAAAAACTTTTTCATAAGCCTTATGACTTAAACGGAGCGATCGCTTACCAGGGTAGAGTAAATGAAGATTTTATCGAGGCGATGTATTTTAAGACTGAGTATTTTAAACTCCCGCCTCCCAAATCCACTGGCAGAGAGCTTTTTGATGAGAAGTACGCAGATAAATTTTTGGATCTGGGTAATAAAGAAAACATTATCGCTACTGTTAGTCATTTTACGGTGACGACCATTACCCGCGAGCTAAAAAAATATCCCATCGCCAAGGTTTTTTTATCGGGCGGCGGTGTTAATAATTGTTTTATTATGGAGCATCTGAAAATTGCTAATCCACGAATTAGTTTTTTGGATCACTCGAATTTCGGCATAAAAAGTCAATACAAAGAGGCGACTTTGTTTTCGCTACTGGCTTTTACCAGTTTTCATGGCATCCCAAACAATGTCCCGAGTTCGACCGGGGCGCGCCGAGAGGTGGTTTTGGGGACTCTGGCTAATCCGGGGACTTCTTTAAAAGCAGTTCGGTGCCAAGTTTAGTATTATAGTTATTGGTTATGGCAAATAAATTTTCACTTACAAAAATAGTAGCTACTTTAGGCCCGTCTAGTGAAGACGAAGCGGTTTTAAGAGCAATGATAGAAGCTGGTATGAGCGTGGCTCGTATTAATTGCTCGCACGGAGATTGGGACGTCCGCCGCCAAAGAATCGAATTGATCCGCAGACTCTCAAAAGAATATAATCGTCCTATCGGCATTATGGCTGATCTTCAAGGTCCTAAAATCCGCACAGGGACTCTGCCTGAAGCTGGTGTACCGATAAAAGCCGGCGAAAAAATTATTCTAACCGTTAACGAAAGCTCCGCTGATTACACATCAAGCCCGCTCAGAGTCTTTATTAGAAACTATCCTGAGCTTCCTACGGAAGTAGCTCCTGGTCAAAGAGTGCTTCTGGACGATGGACTCTTGAGATTGCAAGTAGTCTCTATTAGTGGCTCTGATGTCGCTTGTGAAGTCGCTGTCGGCGGAGTGCTCAAATCCAATAAGGGAGTGAATTTGCCGGAATCTGAACAGCTTAATCTAGTCGCCATCACCCAAAAAGATCGCGAAGATATTAAGCAAGCAGTCGCTCTGCAAGTGGATTTTATCGCTCTATCGTTTGTAAGACACGGCGATGATATAAAAGAACTAAAAGCTTTAATCTGGGACGCGCATCCAGAAGCGCCGATAAAAATTATCGCTAAGATCGAAAAGCCTCAAGCTATTAAACAGCTGGATAGTATCTTAGATGAAGTTGATGGGATTATGGTAGCGCGCGGAGATCTAGGTGTAGAGCTGGATCCAGAAAAAGTGCCTATGCTCCAAAAAGAAATTATCCGCAGATCTAATTATCATGAGAAGTTCGTTATCACTGCTACTCAAATGATGGACTCAATGATCAAAAACCCCTTCCCGACTCGCGCCGAGGTCTCTGATGTGGCTAATGCGATTCTGGATGGTACTGATGCTGTTATGCTCTCTGGTGAAACAGCTTCTGGAGATCACCCGGTCCTGGCTGTCGATTATATGCGCAAAGTCGCTCTAGAAGCGGAAGCTAGCGGATGTATTGAAGTGAAGATGAGAGATCTTGCGACCATTGATCCGACTGACGAAGAAAAAATAAACTCCGTCGCGATCGCTCAGAGTATAAAAAACTACGCGCGCCTCGATCATATAAAAGCGATAGTCGCTTTTTCGTGCTCAGGCAGAAGTGTTCAGCTGATTTCTAAGATGCGCCCCAAATCATCGATTATCGCCTGCACTACTTATAGACAGACTTATAACTATTTATCTATTGTCTGGGGAGTGACGCCGATTTATTTTAATCAAGTGGATCGCACGACTCAAACCATGATCAATATTGAAAACGAGCTCATCCATAAAGGCATAGTAAACAGAGGTGAGACCATCGTCATCACCGGTGGTATCCCGATCGCCGCTCGCAGTGTGCCGAATTTTATTAAGATTCAGAAGTGTGATGGTTCGCTCAGCCAGTTACTGCGCGCCCAGCAAACCCAAGACGCACAATGCCTCGACAAAAAAGATCTCGGTCCCACTCTAGCGGCTAAGTAG
>JBILGG010000071.1:0-6181 GCA_044351165.1 Candidatus Caenarcanales bacterium
ACCAGAGCTCTGATCGCCTAAAAGCCAGTGAGCAAAAGTATCTTATCGCCCAGCAAAGCTTAAAAACAGCAGAGCTAAATTTTGAGCGCCGCAAACAACTCTTCGAAAAAGGCTTGAACTCAAGACGAGACTACGAGCTTGCCGAGCTTGCTCTGGTGGAGACTCGCTCGCAATTACAAGCAAGCCAAGCTGAATTAGATATCTCAAAAAGAGGTGTAGATATGTCAAGGCTAGACCTGGGCAAAGTATCAGCAGAAACATCACTCAAGATCCAAGAGGCTGAAGCCCGCTTGGCACAATCGTTTGAGAAGCTTGCAGAAATCAATAGCAAGGTCTACAAAATGGATATTGATATTGCTAATTTATCCAGCCGTATTGAACAACGACGGATATACGCACCGATGGACGGGCAAGTAACACAGCTTAGGGTTTTAGGCTCGGCTGAAACAATAAAAGCTGGAACCGAGCTGGCGACTATAATTCCAGACACTACCGATCAAGCTATAGAAATTTTTATTTCAGATTATTTCGCGCCACTAGTCTCGGTGGGCAGGCAAGTAAGGATACAGCTAGCAGGCTGGCCTGGATTACAGTTTAGTGGATGGCCTTCTGTGGCAATAGGTACTTTTGCCGGTGAAGTGGTAGTCATAGATTCTGTTTCAGATGATAAAAATCAATACCGTTTATTAATCAAGCCTGATCATAATCGCATCAATAAAGGTCTTGATAAAGCTTGGCCGACTCCTGATGTGCTAAGACCCGGCACAAAAGCTATAGGTTGGGTAATTTTAGATGAAGTGCCGCTCTGGTATGAGCTGTGGAGAGTGCTAAATGGCTTCCCGCCAACAATCATGCAAGCCCCTACCAAAAACAAGGTAAAAGGAATTAAATGAGTTTTAAGAGATTTAAAAAAAATCTTTTTTTATCATTTTCTATACTTGCATTTTCTACTGCAGTAGCCAAAACTGCTCAGGATGAGACTTCTAGTCCCCTTATTAATCAAATAAAAGATCTAAGCGAGTCAGTTGGTATCTATAGCCAGAGTGTGACTCAAGTTAACAGGCAAGTCTTACTAAATGATAAACAAGAAATAAATTTTGAGGATTACATAAAAAATGTCAAAGACTATCACCCAGATGTTTTGACGGCGGAGCTTGAAAAACAAATCGCCAGCTCGAAACGCCTCGAGACCCAAGGTCAATTTGACCCGTCGATCGGCTCTAGAAATTCTTATAGCCGCTATAACAGCTCATCCAGCCCTGGCGATGACCAAAACGCGTTTTTTTCGGATACTAGCTTCGACATTCTAACTCGCCAAGGCGCCAAATTCGGTCTGGGAGCCAAGTACGCGCAAGGGGATGTTAAAACCCCCTTCTCGCCGACCGGGGAGCTCGGCGAATACTACCTCAAGCTTCAAATCCCCTTAATAAGAGACTTCATCAATAACTCGGCTAACATAAAAGAAAAATCAGCTAAATTAAATGAGGTTATTGCTGATTTTATTTTATTTAGAACCAAGCTTAAGATTCTTGAAAACTCATCAAACGCTTACTGGGATTGGTTCGCCTCCAAAAAAATCCTAGACGTCGAAACAGATATACAAGAGCTCATCACTCAGCAGGTAAGCTTCGTAGAAGCTCAAGCTGAGCTAGGCAATTTGCCCTTAATCGCGGTCATTGAAGCTAAGCGCGAGCTTCAATCAAGGATAGGACGAGTTAATGTGGCGACCAGATCTCTTCAAAACTCTGCTATAAATTTATCTAAATTTCTTTGGAATTCAGAGGGAGCCCCTCTGGGGATACCGGCTGAAAACCAATTACCACAAGCTTTTCAACAGCCCTATAAAATTACCACTGAAGATATTGAGTCAGCCAAAATCGCATCTCTAAAATCAAGACCCGAATTCAAGGCACTGGGACTAAGCCGGGAGATCTCGACTCTTGAAAAAAAACTTGCAAAAAATCAAATGCTGCCTCGCCTAGATGCCTATGTTAATCAGGGCTACGAAGCAGGCGAGAATAGCATCGGACCTACTACGGAGCTTGGGTTAAACTTACTTTTGCCGCTCAGAGTCAGAACAGCAAAAGGGCAAATGCAACAGGCAGACTTGAAAATCAAGCAGATTAATATCCAAGAAAAACAATTACTCCAAAATGTTTTTATGGAGATCGAGGATGCCGCTTCTCAGCTAAACACCGCTTACGATAGGTATTTGGCGACTTTTAATGAGTATAAATTATCAAAAGAGCTTGAAGACGCTGAAAAAATAATTTTTGAACAAGGAGATAGTACTTTATTTGTAGTGATCAGACGCCAAAGAGACAGAGTAACAGCCAATACCGAAATGATAAGAGCACTAAGCGAGTACTATAAAGCCCTAGCTAAATATCAATTAGTTCAGGGACAACTGCTCTAATATTGACTCTTAGTGATTTTTATTGCAAAATTATCAAGTGAAAATTTCCAAAAATAAAATTTGTTTAATAGTATTTTTCTTCTTAATTAGCCTTACCATGCCGGTTTTGGCTGACGTTGTAAAATTCGAGCTTGGCGGAGCCACGGACAGTCCAGGCATCTGCCCTAAAAATAGATTTGTTATAGAAGAGCAGTTTTTTGACTACCAGAGGACTTTTAATCATAGTAAAAATTATCAATATGACCTTAGTTCCACAAAAATTCGCTATGGACTTATCCAGGACAAACTAGAGCTCAGATTTTTAAATCAAGGATTTATCATCAAAGACTCTGATACAGGGTTTACGAATATTTCTTTGGGTACAAAATATAGAATAAATAACGAGCATAAATATATACCATCTTTAGAATTGATTACAGATTTTGAAATCCCGGTCGGCGAGCGGGATCTAAGGAATCCCGGCTTCGATCATAGTTATAAATTAGTCATTAACAAGCAGTGGACTAAAAAAATTGGCTCGATTGCAAATACAAGTTTTGATTTTGCCACCAGGAAATACTTAGACGATGTTAGAACCAATAGCTCTGTGCCTTACGCCCTTAATATCAATTACAGCCCAAACGAGAGAACAAATTATTTTTCGCATATTTTTGGAGCATGGGGAATTAGCAATGATGCTATCGAGCCGCTAGGAGTAGATTTAGGCGCGTCATATGCTTTTAGTGATGACGTGGCTGTGGTGGGCTGGATAGCAAAGGGACTCAACTCGCAAACACCAGAATTCATGCTAGATTTTGGGGTGATTTTTAGACCCTGAAGCAATAACCCTGCCTATTTAGCAGTATTGTGGGTATATCTGGGACATGAAAAAACCTGGGTTTAGGTATATTGATGTTATGAGATATTTTAATTTAGTAATTGTATTAGTTCTATCAACATTTATAATTTCGTGTAACGCACAAAAAGGAGCAAAAATGGAAAACACCGCAACTACCCAAACAAGCAAACCGGCACCGGATTTTAGCCTAAAGGATCAAGATGGTAAAGAACATAAATTATCAGATTATTCTAATCAATATGTTTTGATTTACTTTTATCCAAAAGATGATACACCTGGATGTACTATTGAAGCCTGCGCAATAAGAGATTCTTACGATGGTTTTAAAGAGCGCAATATACAAGTATTCGGGATAAGCGCTGATAACGCTGATAGTCATAAAAAATTCATCGCTAAGTATCATTTGCCATTTACGTTATTGATTGACGAGGAGCATGTCGCCGCTAAGCTCTATAATGCTGATGGAATGTTCTTCCGCAGAGTATCTTACTTAATTGGACCTGGCTCAAAAATCATAAAAGAATATCCTAATGTCAGCCCAGATAAGCACGCTGGCGAGATATTAGCTGACTATGATGTACTCAGTAAAATATAATTAGATGTCAACTCTAAGATTAGTTTTAGGTGATCAACTTGATTTAAATCATTCTTGGTTTAAAAAAGTTGACCCTAAAATTAATTATTTATTGATGGAAATCCGCTCAGAGACTGATTATACAAGCCATCATATCCAAAAATTATTAGCCTTTTTTATGGCGATGAGAAGCTTTGCTGACCAGCTCTCTCAACAAGGTCACAAAGTAATTTATATCAAGATCGACGATCAATCTAATCAACAAGATTTTTTTAAAAACATAACAGCAATACTTAAAAAACAAGATTATAATCTCATTGAATATCAAGAGCCTGATGAATACCGCCTAGATGAATATTTTAAAGACATGAGCAAAAAGCTTAAAATTCCTCTACAAGTATGTCAGTCAGAGCATTTTATGGCTGATAGATTCGAGCTGAAAAGTTTATATGGCAATAAAAAATCTTACTTAATGGAAAACTTCTACAGGCATATGCGCAAGAAGCATAATATCCTAATGGAGGGCAGTAAGCCCCTCGGAGGCAAATGGAATTACGACGCTGAGAACCGCAATAAACTTCCAGCTGATTTCAAACCCACTAAACATCTGGTTTTTAATAATAACGCCCAAGAGATTTTTAGAAGTATCCAAAAACAAAAAATAAAATATATTGGGAATTGCAATCCCGAGGAACTCAACTGGCCGATCAATCTCACTCAAGCTAAACAAGCACTTAAATATTTTTTGGAGAAACACTTACACGGGTTCGGAACTTATCAGGATGCCATGAGCGTAAAAGATGATTTTGTTTTTCATAGTAAATTATCCTTCGCTTTAAACACCAAGATCATCAGCCCGCGCTTCGTTATCGATTCAGCCATAGAATACTACAACAAACACACCGACAAGGTCAAACTCTCTACTCTAGAGGGTTTCATAAGGCAGATACTTGGTTGGCGAGAATATATGCGCTCGTATTACTGGGTAACAATGCCTGATTTTGCAAGCACTAATTTTTTTGGGAATAAAAACAAATTACCAGATTTTTATTGGACGGGTGAGACGCAGATGAATTGCCTAAAGTATTGTATAAAAGGCTCACTGGATAATGCTTACGCTCATCACATCCAAAGACTTATGGTAACTGGTAATTTTGCATTACTAGCTGGAGTCGCTCCAAATGAAGTGGATCATTGGTATTTAGGAATTTATATCGATGCTCTTGAATGGGTAGAAATCACTAACACCCGCGGAATGAGTCAGTGGGCAGATGGTGGCGGACTTGCGACGAAACCCTATGTCTCAAGCGCTAACTACATAAATAATATGAGCGATTATTGCAAGAACTGCTCTTATGACCACAAAAAAAAATACGGAGCCCAGGCTTGCCCGTTTAATTCTTTTTATTGGAGTTTTTTAGATGAGCACCGTGATAAGCTCGCCAAAAATCAGCGCATGTCTATGATTTATAATGTATGGAATAAGATGGATGAAAACGAAAAACAGCTCATCTTAAGTCAAGCAGAGCAATACAAGGCAAAAATCGAGGTTTTATAAATGCTTAAATTAATCAATCTAACCAAATCCTTTACTGAAGCTGATCAAAAAACTTTTATTTTTGAAAATATTAATCTGGATTTACAGACAAATGCTCCAATAATTATTTTGGGATCAAGCGGCTCTGGCAAAACAACTCTATTAAATATCATTAGTGGTATCGATCAAGCTGACTCTGGTGAAGTGGTTATTGCAGGCACTATTCTGGATAAAAACTATAATCAAATCCAAAATACTTTATTTAGAAAAGAAAATCTAGGTTTTGTGTTTCAATTCTATAACCTAATCCCCACCTTGAATGTAGAGGATAATATATTATTACCGCTCGAGCTAAATCATAAAAATACCGCAGAAAACAGGGATTATGTAATAAATTTACTTGATAGTGTGGGACTCAAGCATCGCCTGAAAAGCTTT
Source organism: Candidatus Caenarcanales bacterium (assembly GCA_044351165.1). Taxonomy (GTDB): domain Bacteria; phylum Cyanobacteriota; class Vampirovibrionia; order LMEP-6097; family LMEP-6097; genus JBEAYS01. The sequence continues at coordinate 5,804 of JBILGG010000071.1, forward strand.
CCAGATATGCTTTCTGGCGGAGAGCAACAAAGAATATCTCTAGTGCGGGCGCTGGGTCACAAACCTAAAGTACTAATTGCTGATGAGCCTACTGGTAATTTAGACAAAACAAATAGCCTAAAAATCAATAAACTAATGCGTGAGTTATGCCAATTAAACACTGTTCAATTAATCATGGCGACTCATAATCCTGAATTGATCGAGCAAGGAGATATAGTTCTTGAAATAAACAATAAAAATATAACGATCACGAATGCCGAATAAACAATGATATTAATAAAATCTAGTTGCAAATACTTCACTAAGCATAACTTACAAACAGTACTTGCTCTTCTGGGTATTTTACTGGGAGTAAGCATTGTAGTTGCTATAGATCTT
>JBILGG010000072.1:0-6167 GCA_044351165.1 Candidatus Caenarcanales bacterium
AAGCCATTAAAAATGCTCGCGGAATCCACTATTGGTACGGGTTTCCGGGAGTCTCCTCATAAGCCCAAGCCTACTAACACTCAAAAACTTCAGATCGCAAACTCGATTTGTTTTGAGCTATTATTCCCTAAATTAATCAGCAATCAAGTCAATCAAGATGCTGATTTAATACTTAATATCAATGATCTCTCTTGGTTTAATAATTTTCTAAAGGGTGAGCTTATTAAAAAACAATTCTTGGCTATCGCTGTGTTTAGAGCGATCGAGAACAAAAAAGAACTTGTTCTTGCTGGCAATACTGGCTATTCGGCGCTCATAGACGCAACTGGACGCATTAGACATATAAGCAATTCCGGCAGGATATCCATTCTTCTCGGTAAATTCTTCCCCAATAAGCTAAAGTCTAGCTACACACTTTATGGATGGTAAAAAACTATTAGCTTTAGTATTATGCGCTTGTAGCATGCTCAGCTCGCAAGCCCAAGATAAAGCTTCAGTCTTAACTCAAGGTCAATGCCAGACTCTAAACAGCGCTTACAGACTGGATTTTGAAGACCTCAAGGTCTTGTCCAATCATGATAAATACGGCACTGAGCTATCAGAGAAATACTCACAAGCCATAAACGCTATCTATTGCGGACACGAAAACCTCAGCAAATCAAACTTTAGAACCGATGAAAAAACCAAAAGAGAATGTTTTCGAGTAACACAATGGAATATCGAAAGAGGTTTTCATGTAGAAGATATCGATATGATATTTAATACACCCGAAAAATATTTATCGAGATACACGCCCAAGACTTCCAGCCTAAAAGACCAAGTCTCAGCAGAGATGCAGGTTTTAAAGGATACAGATGTTTTTATTCTTAATGAAGTCGATATTGGTATGCAAAGGACTAATTATAAAAATATCGCAAAAGAAATGGCCCGCATTATAAAAGGCGAGTATGCTTTTGCGCCAGAGTTTCTGGAGCTCGCTCCTGGTTATCTAAACGATCCTAACCTCGACAAAACCAGGCTAAAAGCCCTTCACGGCAATGCCGTCGTCTCTAAATTCCCAATCAAAAATGTAAAATTTATTCGTCTGCCTCTTTGCTATGATTGGTTTTCAGAAGAAACCAAAAAACCAACTGCCCTAGAACAGGTTCGCCGAGCTTCTTCTAAGCTAGTAATAAACGAAGAAGTGCTTACCGAAGTTCGCCAAGGGTCTAGAATAGCCTTGGTTACTGAGCTTGAGCTGCCTAACCATGATCATATAGCTGTTGTGAGCGTGCATATGGAGAACCGCACTCTGCCAGCTTGCAGGGTAAAGCAAATGGATGCGATCTTAGATGCCATTAAGGACATCAAAACATCTGTTATACTCGGAGGTGATTTTAATAACTTCGAAAAAAGCGCCGAGCCCACTTCTGCTGGCAAGATCATACAGCGCACTGTTAGTGATCCCGAGACTTTTGCTAAAGCTACAGTAACCTATCTCAATCCCTATGCCTTAGTCACCAATGTCGGATCCTTTACTGTAGGACACCTAAGAAAATTCAAAGACCCGACTGTAAGTAATATTCCAGTCTTACTACCTAATAAATCTCGTAAGCTGTTTGATCGCATTGAAGATTTTGAATTTGAAGATGGTAATAAATTTGATATGGAAGGTGATAAAAGCCTCTCCTATAGCGGAGTTAAGGGTTACCTAAGCAATTCTAACCAAAGATCAGGCAAAGGCTTTGTTGATACCTTTAAATTCAATAAATCATACGGCTTTGCTCTTTATAAAATCGACTGGCTCTTCGTAAAACCGCTTAAAAAGCCTGGTATAAGCGAAGATGATTTTGATGATCTAGAAATTAACGAAAAAAATTATATCCCTGCTTTTGGACAGACTCTAAAAGAACTAAACTACAGCAAAAAGGCAGAATCAATATCTGATCATAATCCAGTAAGCTGTAAAATACTGATCTAGACTGCGACTGGCATGTTGTCGATGATGGCTTTGCCGAACTCCGAACACTTGAGTAACTTAGCGCCTTCCATTTGTCTTTCAAAATCATAAGTAACGGTTTTTTGCTCGATCGCTCTACTTAAGCCTTCTTCGATCAATCTCGCCGCTTCAACCCAGCCCATAAATTCAAACATCATAACTCCAGACAATATAACCGAACCTGGATTAACTTTATCTTGGTTAGCGTATTTAGGAGCTGTTCCATGAGTCGCTTCAAAAATAGCTTGCCTGTCTCCGATATTGGCTCCAGGAGCGATTCCTAGCCCGCCCACTTGAGCAGCAGCAGCATCGGAAATATAATCACCATTAAGATTAGTAGTAGCCAAAACTTCGTACTCATCTGGTCTTAAAAGCAATTGCTGAAAAGTACTATCAGCAATTCTATCGCCTAGGACAATCTTGCCAGCTGGATCTGCGCCATCCCAAACTTCTTGCTCACTAATAACTTGATTAGGAAATTCTTGCTTCGCCATCTCATATCCCCAATCACGAAAAGATCCTTCGGTATATTTCATAATATTACCCTTGTGGATCATATGCACTTTTTTGCGACCAGTTTTTATTGCATATTCAATAGCCGATCTAATCAAACGCTTTGAACCCTGCTCAGAGACTGGCTTAATGCCGATACCAGTTGTATCGATATTAATGATTTGTTTTTTGGGATTAAACTTGTTTACAGTCTCAATTACAGCTTTAGCCTCAGAAGAGCCTGCCAAGTAATCAAAACCAGAATAAACATCTTCTGTATTTTCACGAAATAAAACTATATCCAGAAGGTCTGGTCTGTTCATCGGGCTAGGCACGCCTTTGTACCATTTGACGGGGCGCACACAAGCATAGAGATCAAAAATCTGTCTTAAAGCGACATTCAGAGATCTAATTCCACCACCGACAGGAGTAGTAAGAGGACCTTTTATGCCAAGAGAGTATTCTTGAATAGCATCGATAGTAGCCTGCGGTAACCACTCACCTGTTTGGTCAAAAGCTTTTTGACCCGCGAGGATTTCCTTCCATTCGATTTTTCTTTTTCCGCTATAAGCTTTTTGGACCGCCGCATCAAACACCATTTGCGAAGCTTTCCAAATATCCGGGCCAGTCCCGTCACCTTCTATAAAAAGAATTATTGGATTATTTCCAATTTCTGCTTTACCATTAACGATTTTTACTTTTTCACCCATAAAACATATTGTTCCACGAAATACTAGTTTTTTAAACCGCCAGATAATACCGCCTTGGCTTTAGATTTTTACTGTTATACTAATTTTTGTGACTGAAAATTCGCCAAATAACAAAATTATTATCATTAAGATCGGAACTACCTCTATAACCCGCGGAAGCGGCAAGGGTGGAATTAATTACCAGGTCATTAATAGATTAGCGGCTAATACCAACGCCCTAAGATCCATGGGCTTTAAAGTCATTATAGTTAGCTCCGGGGCTATGGGCTTGGGTATTTCTAAACTTGGTAAGGATTTTATCGAAGCGCAGATCGGCACAGATCCGCTCAAACAAAATATGACTAGTTACAAGCAAGCCTTCACCTCCGTGGGGCAGGTAGAGCTTATGAAAGCCTATGAAAATATTTTTAGGTACTATGACTCGCACGTAGGGCAAGTCCTTGTTACTCATGCGGGGCTTGATACTACTGATGGCAACCAAAGCATCAAAAACACTCTTACTAAAATGTTTGAACTGGATTTGATCCCAGTAATTAATGCTAATGACACGGTAGCCACTCAGGAATTAGTTTACGGCGACAATGATAGTCTATCAGCGCGAATCGCTGTTTTGATCGGGGCTGAAAGATTAATAATCTTGAGTGATATAAAAGGTCTCTTTAATAAAGATCCTCATAAATTTCAGGATGCTGAATTAATCAAAATCGTGCGCGACATTAATGATGAAATCAAGAACAACGCCGGTGAAAGCAGTATGGCTGGCGGGATGGGTGGCATGAGAAGTAAAATTTTAGCGACAGAAATTTGCCTAAAGCAAAAAATCGCTGTTGATATTATTAGCGCTAATAATATGGATCAAATCCCATTTATGGCGTGCAAGACCCAAGAAGAAATTTTGGGTACAAGATTTCTTGTCGGATGATTAAAGTTTATTTTTTAATTTTAGTTTTTTTAATTAGCTCTTGTGGCTCGCCATCTCAGATCAAACCCTCTGCCAAACAAGGTTTTAAAAAAAAGATCAGAGCAGCCAGAACTGCACTTCAGGCTTTTAACGAAAAAACTTTTTGGAGTGATTACGATGCGATCCTAAAAGCCTCAGCAAAAGCAAGTTACTTAAAAAACTCCGATCAAGTGTTTTATTTAAGCTATATCAATTACAAAAAATTATCCTCTAAAAAATCTTTCCTTACAATCATAGATTCTCAGTTATCAAAGCTTGCAAAGACTAAAATGCCTGACGAAACGCCTTCCCAGATTGCTTTTTGGATAAATACCTATAATTTTTTGGTGATTAGTGAAATAGTTCATAATTACCCACTTAAGTCCAATAAAGCAATTCGCTTCAAATCCAAAAAACACCTTATCTCTGGCAAGCATTATAGTCTTCAAGAAATTTACGAAAATCTATTAAGTAAGCAAGATCCTCGGATTTTGCTTGCTCTAAACTCCGGTCAGGTAGCAGGTCCTAGCCTTAAGCTAAAATCCTTTTCGAGTGCGAACTTAAGCACCGAACTAAATCGACAAACGGAAAACAACCTATTGAACCCTGTTATTATAAGCCTAGAAAAAAACATCTTAAATGAGGATCAATTAAACATCAGTGAGATTTTCAAAGACTTTGACGATAACAAATTCCCGAGTATAAAGCTTGTAGATTTCTTAAGAACAAATCTACCTGAGCACCTGAAACATTTCAAGAAATATAAAATCTCCAAAAGTACCTATGACGGCATAAACTCAAAAAGAGAAACTATGAAACTTTTAAAAGCTATAAGCCCCGAAGACTTAGAAAGCATGTAAATAATGGTCGATTTCCCATTGAGAGACATGCGCTCTATAAGCTTGATACTCTTTATATTTAGTTTCGATATAGTGCTTGTAAATGTGCTCACCAAGCGCCTCACGGACCAAAGATGATTCTTCCATATGCTTCAGTGCTTCATCTAAATCACCTGGCAAAGCATGAATATCTCTTTCTTCCATGGTGTGCATTTCAAGATGATAAATATTTTCATTCACTTCAGCAGGTGGTTGTAATTGGTTTTTAATACCATCTAGCCCCGCCTCCAACATCGCGGCAAAAGCCAAATAAGGATTAGAACTAGGATCCGGACATCTCAGCTCCACGCGAGTACCAGCACCTCTTGTTGCCGGGATTCTGATCAATGCACTTCTATTCATCTTAGACCAAGCGATATAAACCGGTGCTTCATAGCCAGGCACTAAACGCTTATAGCTATTAACAAGCGGATTGGTGACGGCTGTGAATTCTTTTACGTGCTTGAGCAAACCTGCGATGTAATGCTTCATTAGGTCCGACAGACCATCAGCCTTACTTGGATCATAAAAAAGATTATTGCCCTGAAGATCGCTCAACGACATATTACAATGCATGCCACTTCCATTGACGCCAAACAAAGGCTTAGGCAAGAAAGTCGCATATAGACCGTAATCATGAGCTACCATTTTTGTCGCCCATTTAAAAGTAATCACATTATCTGCTGTCTCAAGAGCATTTGCGTACTTAAAGTCGATTTCGTGCTGAGACGGCGCAACCTCATGGTGAGAGGCTTCTACGTCGAACCCTAACTCTTCAAGTGTCATAATAACTGATCTTCTGACATCAGATCCAAGGTCAGTGGGCTCTACGTCGTAGTATCCACCAGTATCCACTAGCTTAGTAGTAGGGAAACCCTCATCATTAGTATCAAACAAGAAAAACTCGCACTCAGGACCGACGTTCATGCGATAGCCCATCGCTTCTGCTTTTGCAAGAACTCTTTTTAGATTGTTACGCGGACAACCGTCAAAAGGCGTGCCATCGGGATTATAAATATCACAAATAATTCTAGCGACTGCTCCATCACGCGGTCTCCAAGGAAGAACTCTAAAAGTAGAAATATCAGGATGGAAGTACATATCAGAAGTCTCGATAGTTCTAAAACCTCGTATTGATGAGCCATCTAGCATGACTTTATTTTCAAGGG
>JBILGG010000073.1:0-6136 GCA_044351165.1 Candidatus Caenarcanales bacterium
GCCAAAACCATTATCCTCAATAGAGCTGGCGCTAAGACCCTGATAAAATCGTCTCCTGCTACTATCGAGAGCATGGTCGTAGCTAGCCCGCCTTCACTAACGAGCTCCAGTCAAGCTCTAAAATTCGTTTGCCTAGACTCGTCAGGCAGTAAGGTTTTGATCAAAAATTTTGATTCAAAAAAATTTTTTAAGGGTGATTACAAAAACAGTGATATAAAAATCATAAAAAAACAAAAACAAAAGCCTTGTTTATTTATGCTCAAAAGCTCTCGCCTAGATAAAAATCCTTATAATATTTTTCGAGGCAATATCATAATCATTCCTCGCAAAAACTCTTTTACGGTAATTAACGAATTGAAAATTGAAGACTATCTTAGAAGTGTGGTAGCAAGCGAGGTTTCATACACTTGGCCGCTTGAAGCTCTAAAAGCACAAGCCATCGCCGCTAGAACTTATACCCTCGCTCAAAAAGGCAGAAGAAAAAATCTGGGCTATGATCTAAAATCTGGCGTAGAAGACCAGATGTACCTAGGCTACAAAAAAGAAAACCCTCGTATCAACCAAGCCGTAAAAGCCACTCAGGGAGAGTTTCTCATCGATAAAGCTGGAGTCATCGTAGATGCCTACTACTCAAGCCATGCTGGCACTTATTCTAGTTACCCTGAAACCAGCTGGGGAATTAGCCCTAAGCATTACCTACAAGCAGTAAAAGAATTTAGCACAGAAGTAAAACCTTGGGAGCTAAATCTCACCCTAGAACAAATCCAAGAAAAACTTAAAGACTTACGCTACGAAAAACTAACTGCAATCACCATCCTAAAACGCAGTCCAGAAGGGCGAGTCGCGGGGGTCTTGATTAGTGGTAGTCAAGATGGCTCACCGAAACACACCAGCTTAAGCGGAGAAGAGTTTCGGCATCACCTTGGTCTTAGAAGTACTAATTTTTCTATGCAGTGGATTACTCAAGAGCTTGTAAGCGCAAGTCCGCCAGCAGTAATACTCAAAACCAAAAAAAATATATTTGAAAAAATATTTGGTTTTATGCTCAGCGAGAAGGACCCTAAACCTGCTCTGCAAGAGAGTTCCGCAGTTAAGAGCTTAATTCATAATCTTAAAATCTCTGGTGAGGGTTACGGACACGGCATCGGTCTATCGCAATATGATGCTAAGTTTTTAGCTCAATCAGGTAAAAGTTATAAGGAAATTTTACTGTATTATTATCAGGGAGCTAGTATAGTTAGGCGGGTTTAGCCAAATTAAAAATTAATTATAAGAAGGCTGATAACGGTTAGCTGGATTAGTTTGGTTCGCTTGTTCAATAGTATTCATTCCCATAGCTCGTGCGTAATGGTCACTAGCTTGCATTATTGTTTTTACCATATTTAAAATTGCTTGGGAGGATATCTCAACTAACTTCATAGCTTCTGCTGGCGCGCCATACTGCATGCAAGCTATTGTTAGATTATTTAGCAGATTATGTAATCCCTGAGCGTTTCTAGAATTATGCAGGTTTTGAACCAAGCTTGATGAGCTAATTTGAGAGTAAGCGCTAGATACCAAAGTCGCTTGATAAGCTAATCCTGCGGCCACTTGTACAAGAGATTCACGCTTGTTCTCAACTTCCATAAAATGCATTAATGAGCCACTAGCTTTAATAGGACCTTGAAACATCGTCAGAGCTTGATCAACAGCAGATTTTATTAATGCATTAGGAGAATCTTGACCTTGAGATTTTGCTTCAAGAGCTTGAGTGATCTGCTGTTTAAGAGCCTTATAATCTGGGCGAGAATTTTCTATTATTGCTTTTAAATTTACGAGGGCTGGGTTATTCTTAGAGCTCTCAGCAGAAGCTTCTTGTTTAAGACCTAATAAACTCATGACTTGATCAAAAAGATTAGCAAGCGGGGTTTGAGTAAATAATCTAGCTGTCAAATCTTCAGACTCTGAATTTATCAATAAACTTGCAACTGCATCAATAGGGCTCTGTGCTAATTGCTGAGGAGTCTGCGGAGGTGTCTGCTGAGTGCTAGTCATTACTGATGCTTGTGGGCTGACTGGAGCTGTGTAAGAAAATACCTGAGGTACTTCTGGGCTTGCCTGTGTAAGTGTTGTAGTACTATATGTCGGCGTTTGATCAGTAGATGTGACCGAAAAATTTTGAGGTGGAAAAGCAGGAATACCAGTAGTATTAAAATTCATAAAAAACCCTCCAAACAGTAAATATATTATAACGTTTTACCTGCACAAAAATCAAGTGGTAAAAAAACAGCCTGGCAAAACTCCAGGCTGTTATCCCATTAGGTTCGATTGGGAAGTTTTTTTGGGGTCAGGGAGCAAGCCACTAGGGGTAATCAGTCACTAGGAAGTTTTCCCAGGCTCTTGGATAATACCAGCAATATCACCGCCAAGCGTACCAGCCTCTGACTTGAGCGCTTTAATACCTGTCTCAAACACTCTTGCTGAACGCTCTTGAATAAGATTGCCGAGTTTGAGTTTTAGCTCTTGGATCCGCTTCTGGCTAGAACCGTCTCCCTGAACCAGGCTTGTCTCGATCAAGGGACTAAAATCCTCTCGATTGACACAAAAATCCGACACCGCCACCAGCTTCGCTCTATATTTAAGGCCGTTTTCAATGCGGATATTTTTATCGAGATATTCCTGTATAACACTGTCTATGAGTGCTTTTCTGGCTCTTACTGTGCTTGACTGACTAGCACTCATTAAATCCATTAATATTTCTTCTCGATAAAAATCACCAGGCGTACTTGAGTTTAGCGGCACAGGATACTTGCGCAGCCGAGCTATCAAAACCCTCTCTAGGAGCGGCGTTGACCCCGACTCTAACTTACGTTTACCGATATCACTCAAGGCCATCTTGATAAATTTTTCGTCTAAGATGGTATCGATTTTTTGCTCCACGAGTTTATGATAGTTTTCATAGCTCTTAGAAGCTTTTTGAAGTCGCCGAATCGATTCAGCATTTTTCCACACAAAAAACATATCGATTAGAAGTGTCGGCAAAAACAGGTAAGAAAAAATCCTCAAACCCTTTGGCTGACGCCCATTCATCATGTGCCTAGTAGCGTTTATGTCTTGTGCTTTTATCTCTGCGGATGCTGAAATTAATTCTTGTTTTAAGACAGCTTCGTCTTGAACATTATTTACAACAACATCTTCTTGATTGTGAATTCTCAAATTGCCCGCGGAGAGCTTGGCATCGTCGACAAGCTCTCCATGTTCAACTTGATCCGTTTTTTGAGCATCAGCACTTCCACTCGCCGTAACCTGATTAGAAGTATGCGCTCCTCCGATAGGCTCTAATGAGCCTGGTAATTTATCATTCATTTCCGTCCTCCGTTGATTAGATTTTGCCAGCAACCTGTACTAGCAAATTTTCGTAAGCCCCAATTAGCCCTAAATAAAAAGCGCGGGTTTCCCCGCGCTCTCTTTCTATAACTAATTTAGTTCTTATAATTTTTGAGTTTAACTGTCGCGTCAATCTCATGCACAGATAGTAACAAGTAATTATAAAAAAAATCAAGACTATTGAGAATTATTCTCATTAATTTTTTTTAAGGTTCGTGGGTACTTGGCGTATTGAAACATTATTACAATTAGTTGGCTTAATTAAGCCGTAAAACAAGGTTTTGGCTTAATTCTAATTGTAATAATATTACAATTAGAGCGGGATTATTTTGATGAGAGGCTGATTCGTAGACAGTATCTCAAAAGGGATTATGATGTAATTGTTGGATTATCAGTGCAGGGCTATCATACTAAAAACACAGCGTCTTAATGAGGCTGATAAAATTTTGCACCTGTACAGCCCTGTCTACGGACCGATCCGGGCGATCGCTAAGGGCGCGCTAAAAACCAATTCTAGATTAGTGGCCAAAAGCCAAGTCTTGAACATTTGTGATTTTTTACTTGCTGGCGGAAGAAACTTGGACATCATCAAAGAAGCTAAACTAAGCTGTCAATTCCCGCATATCCAAAAAAGCTATGAAGCATTAATTTTGGCAAGTTTTTTTGTGGATATTTTTGAGCAGATCGCAATTAGCGATGATAATTACCAAGAGCCTTTTAGCCTGATTAATAATTTTTTGAATAAGACCAATGAAATCTGCTCTAATCAAGGCTCTATGCAAGAAATGGTTTTTCATGCGTGCAAATATCTCTGGCTTATCATCTCAATGCTAGGCTACAAGCCAGATCTAAGCGAGTGTAGTATCACTCAAAAAAAACTTAGCACTAATCATATACCGCAATTTTTTGATTATGCTGGCGGAGCTATCACGAGCCAAACAGGCTACCTAGAAGAGTCTAGCTCTAATCCTTATCAGGACTACATCCGACCGCTTGCACCTGGAGTGTACCGCATCCTAGAGAATTTTGATAAAGCCAATTTTAACTCTCAATATGAAAACCATGAAATTCTATCAGCGTTTAAATTGCTCCATAAGCACCTGGAATTCAGGATCCATAAGGAATTCAAGTCCTGGAAACTCCTAGAGCCGCTTCTTCTAGTCAAACCATCTAGTCCAAATGATGTATTTTTAAAAATCAATAAAACACAGGCATTAAAAACTTTAGTTTAAGGGCAAAAAATCCATGTGGATCGCCTGCTGATAATTTTATTTTCTAGCCTTATTTTAAGTGGATTTGTAATTGCTAAATCCTATAACTCAAACACCGTCGAAGAAACAAAAATCACGGCTGATAGTAATTTGGATAGTGAAAAAATTTCTTTAATCGATGTCGCCGGCGGTAATCTAAGAGATTTAGTCAGAAACGATTCTCGGATTTTGGATTTTGAAAAAGAATTAAGCAAGCTCAAACAGCTGAATTACAATCTAGAAAAAGATATTATGGGTGTTCAAAAATATGTTTACAACATCAATAGATACGCAGATCAAGGGCTGGCAGAAGAAATCGCAAATCTCGAAATAGACCCAAAAGACCTAGAAAAATATGCCACACAAAAACTTGATGTAGCTGAATACGAAATCGAAGATGGAATTACTTATGAGCTAGATATCGTTGATCATGGACGTATGCTTTATGAAGAAAGTGGCTTATTAATCGGACAAGAAGAAGAGTCGGAAGAAGATCAAAAAGTCGGCAGACACTTAGGCTACTGATTTATTCAAACTACCTACCACAGACATTTTTAAAAGCGCACATAGAGCAGTTTTCAAGCTCATCTGTCATTCTAAAATCATGCTCTTGAATTTTATAGTATGTGTCTCTAATCAATATCTTAAGCTCTTCTAAATCTTCAGTGCTCACCCTAATAGAGCTCTTCTCAAAAGCATCTTCATGCTTTTGGATAAAATCAATTTCACCAGATTTCATCTTATACTTAAACAAACCTGTTGCATTAGCGAGATTACACAAGAGCTGATAAAAAACGATTTGTCGGTGATAATCTTGCCCCACGGATAACTTTTTTTTGCCACTGGAGTATTGCCCTGTCTTGTAGTCCACGACGTTGATTAAAGAGTTTTTCTGATCTATGATTTCGATTTTATCAAGCTTACCTGTGATCTGGATACCATCCAGATTTAGTCCGTATGGATCAAAATTAAACTCAAGTAAGACATTAGGATTAAGAGTGTTTTTGTAATGATTATAATAATCAGTTAGGGCTAGTAAACCGCGCCGTAAAAGATCATTATGATCTTGCTCTGAAAGCCGCTCACGATCAAGGCTTAGCTCAAATTGTTCTTTTAGATAATTAAGCATTTCTTGGTGATCTTGTTCGGTACGAGGAAGCTTAGACTGGAATCGCTTAAGAAGCTCACAAAGACTGGCGTGCACCGCTGTTCCGAAAGAACTACTTCTGTCCTTTGCAGAAGGCACTCTTAGAAGATTTTGGTAGAAGAATTTTCGTGGACAAAACAAAAAATTATTCAGGTGCGTGATGGACATCTTGTAGTTTTCAAGTAGGGAATTGATAAAATCTTTTTCTGGGATCAGCTCCTGGTGTGCTTTGGGCTTAAAGCGATAAGAGAGCTTCTCCAACTCAAGAGCTTGATATTGTTCGCTATCTTCGACTTTTGTATAATCAATAGTCTTCACTTCTTTTAACTTAGTTAGCTCACTAATAAAAATACAGGGCGTTTGTTCTTGCCCC
>JBILGG010000074.1:0-6129 GCA_044351165.1 Candidatus Caenarcanales bacterium
TAAAGATTGACCTGCATTGCGGTTAGCCTCAAATCGTTCATTTCTAACACCTACCAATTCATTTAAAGATTTAGGTTTCAATGATTGATTTTGCTGTAGCATTTGGCTACTAACATGTTCAAGAACTCCTGCCAAAATTCCATTTACACTCATACACCCTCCAAATCTAAACTAATTATTAATTATAAAATAAATATTAACAAAGACTACAGAAGAAAGCAATCTGTATTTACGGCAAATATTAAAATCTTAATATTTCAGGGCTTGCGTATCTCGATTGAACTGATCTTCTAAACTTATCATCAGATCCAAAAAAACCAATTGGGGTATGGGTTTTTAGGGTTTTTAAAGAGAGGGCTTCACTCTAAAGCAAAAAAATTAAATTAAACAAATAGCTGTAAAGGGGTTTTGGAAACCATGAAAAATTAAGGAGACCAGTTTAAAAGGGTCACATTTGGTCAGGACTCAGCTCATCCCCCGGATCATCCACCCCAGGCATAACCTTAGAAAAAACCGTCACAAATAAAATACCAATCACAGCAAGAACGCTAAACCCAAAAACCACGCCCTTCCACATTCCCTCAAAAATCATAATTTAATCATAACAGGATTGCGGCTCATTCACCAGCCCGCCCATAACTTTTTTGGTAAGCCTGATAGTATCAGCGATAGAAACGCCCTCGATATAATTACCCAGAAGATATAAATTAGACGCTTGATCCACAAGAGCGCCAACTCTCTCCATCAGCTCACTATGACCCAAATGGTACTGCGGAATCGCCTGCGGCACACTCATAAAATTAATTTTCTTAAAATCACTAAAACTCAGGTTGCGCACTGAATAAGGCTGGAGTACTTGCATCTGCTCGCACACAAGCCTCTCCCAGAGCGAATCTTCGTCATAATCCAAGACTTGAGGATTTTTAGAGCCGCCCATAAAACTTATCATCAAGTATTCATCTTCAAGATTTCGCTCAGGGAATAACTGCGAAGACCAGATACTACCAAGCGTCAAATGCTCTCTATCACCGGAAATAAACCCAAAAGCATCCATGGTCTTTTTTGCAGAGGGTTTAAAAAGAGATTTTTTTAATGAATAAGCAAACAGTGAAATAGGAGCATAATAAATTTTATTCAACTCGTTAGATAATTTAGGTAAACTCGATTTTAGTAAATCACCAGCTTGAAACGCCTTAGTAGCGAGAATTAGATTTTTGGCTTGCAAGGTTTGACCGCCAGCTAAGTCAATCTGCCAGCCTGATTCAGCAGAACTAACACAAGAGATATCAGCTGAAAAAATAAAATTACCTCTCCCTAAATAATCCACCATATGCTCGCAAAAGCTCTGCATGCCCTTCCTAAAAGAAAAACTCTCTAAAGGTCTACCAGAGCCTGTCCTAGGACTACTAAACATACTTCTCAGCACAGATCCAAATTCCTGTTCTTTTTTAAACAGCTTCGGCAAAGCTGATTTCATAGATAATTGCTTGGTATCGCCCGCCCAAATACCCTGAAGAGCGTTAGCTATAACCCTGTCAGCGACCGGAGCCCCGAATCTGCGAGCAAAAAACTCATGAACGGTTTCTTCGACTTGAGAGCTAGAACCTACCGGCACAAAATACTCCCCAAGAGCCCTCAACCAATCACCCAGACTTAGAATACCGCCAAACAAAAGTCCAGGACCGGGCTTAACGGGAATCAGCCTAGAATCCAAATATAGATATCGCATTGAATCTTTAAAAGATTTTGATATTAACTCTTGACTAAAACCCGCTTCCTGAATCATTTCCAAAAATTCTGGAGCATTAGACATAAAACTATTAGGACCAAATTCATACAGAGAATTTTTATAACTAAATGAATGCCAATTACCACCAGCACTACAAGATTTTTCAAGAACCAAAAAATCCTGCCCAGATTTTTTAAGCTCAAAAGCCGCTGTTAAACCAGCTATTCCTGCTCCGATAATAATGTTTTTTTTGGTCACGATAAACCTTTTAATCTATTTCAAAAACAGCACTAATATTTGCTTCGACTTCTAAATTACCAGCGCTAAAAGACGCTTGATCAGCGGATTCTGCCATCGGCGCGCCCGCAAGCATAAGATTATGGGAGCGAGCGAAAACCGGAGGTCTCATATGAGTTTGTTCGCTAAGAGTAATAACTTTACCAAGCTTCACACCTACCAGGGGCTCAAGCATCCGCTCCGCTTTTTGCATAGCATTAGCAACAGCCATATTAAGAGCCTGCTCCAGCAAAGGAGCTGAATCAATCAGACCGAATTCCACACCTTGTAATTGATTAGAACCTTTTGACACCACAAGAGCAACCAAGTCAGCAAGCTTATTGCTGAGCTCTTTTGAATCACCAGATGGGTGCTCTAAAACTATTCTAAGCTGTCTTACTGCCTTAAAACCAAGACTATCATTAGCATTGGTCTTTGGGTTATAACGAAAATCTTCGGATATCTCTAAAGACTCGAGATTTATTTTTTTATCAGGAATTCCAAAAACTCTCACAGCATCCAGAATCAAGCCTGCTACTCGAGTGTTTTCTAATCGAGCTTTTTCAGGATCTTTATTAGAGTTAATAATCGCAAATCTAATCACCGCCATATCAGGGGAGGCTTGAATAGTGGATTTGCCAGAAACTGAGATAGATCTTTTTACATCATCTTTTTTAGAATCCGCTTCATGAGTGATTTCTACTTCCTGAAAATCTTCTGCCAAAAAATCTTCTGCCAAGACTGGACTTGTAAAAGTCAATAAAACCACTAATGCTAAAAATATTTTTTTCATTAGAAAAAATTTTAGCACCCAAAGGGGTCACAGAAAAATAAATAAGAACACTAATTTATCCTTATTACTTTTTGATAAGGATCAGACCAATTGCCGTTTATATCTTGCACCGAGAGAGAAATCTTATGATAACCAGAACTCAAGCTTGCGATATTAATAGCTTTTTTACCACCAAGCGTACCGTCTCGACTAGAAACCCATTTTATCGATTTAACCTTGCGCTTAGAGCTTGAATAAAACCTTGGCACCAAAAATCCATTGCGGCGCATAAATACGAATTTAAAATCATCAGCATAATTATTAGTAACCAAGTCTTTAGTACCCACTACTTCTAAGACTTTTATCTCGGGGCTAGACCACTGTCCCTGAGCGTTTTTGGCTCTTACTTGAATCACGTGCGAGCCCAATGTCATAAAGCTATAAGCTAAGCTAGCTGTCTGTCCGAGATAACCATCCTGATCTGAAGTCCATTCATACTCCACAATTTCGCTTGTGGAGTCGCTAGCTTGCGCTACTAGAGAGGCTTGCGTGCCGACTAAAACTTTTGATGGCAATTCTAAATTATCTATCTCAAGAGGAAATTCAACTTCAGCGCTCACAGCACCTGAAGAAGCGACTCCTGTAAACCCGTTTGGTGACTTAATTTCAGAGACAGAGCTCAATAATAATTCTTTTATTTCACTAACAGAAGATTTTTTTAGTTTATTTTTGGACTTGAGCAAAGCCGCTAGCCCAGCGACTTGCGGAGCGGCCATCGAAGTGCCGCTTTTGAAATCATATGAATTATTTGGCATGGTGCTGAGTATATAGGTACCCGGAGCTGATAGCGTGACCCAATCTCCATAATTTGAATAGTAAGCTTTATAGTTTTGGCTATCGACAGCCCCGACCGCAATCACTGACGGCAATCCAGCAGGATAAGTAACTGTCGATGAGCTTGAGTTACCAGCCGCCGCCACACAAACAATCCCAAGATCAAAAGCAAAATTTAAAATATCTTCAAGCACCACTAATTCAGCGCCCGCAAAGCTCATGTTGATTACATCAGCGTTATTATTAACTGCATAAGTAATAGCCTCCAAAATATCAGATGTCTTCAAAAACCCAGATCTTCCAGTCGAGTAACCGGCTTTAAGGGGCATGATAAGGGCTTCTGGCGCGATACCACTAATACCTTTGTTATTGTTTTGGACAGCCGCGATAATACCAGCGACATGAGTGCCATGCCCGTTTATATCAAGCGGATCATTATCCTCACCAGAGCAATCCTCAGCACCAGCACAGTTAGAACCGCCCTTTTCGACAAAATCCCAACCACGCACATCATCGATATAACCATTATTATCATCATCAATTCCGTTAGCAGGAATCTCATCGACATTAGTCCAAATATTGCCAGCTAAATCTTCATGATTATAATCAACCCCAGTATCTATAACGGCTACAACAGCTCCTTTGCCTTTTGTATATTGCCAAAGTTTTTCAGGCTTAAGTTGTTTATGTGCGGATTGTTGCTGATAGTAAGTATCATTAAGCTGGTTAGAAGCCTCATCAGCAGTGGTATTGATTTCATAAAGATAATTAGGAAAAATATTAGCGATCTCAAAATTATTGTGTTTAAATTTTGTGTTATTAATGTGCTTGACTAAGCTCTCTAATCTATCTGCTGAGAGCTTTTTATCAAGTTTTAAGACTGCTAATTTGTAATTTATTTTTCGAGACTTGTTTTTTCTTAGTTTTCGGTAGTGTGCCTTAAAACCCGCTCGAGCAAGGCTTTTGGAGCCAGAATTTGAGCTTTTTGCCCATAAACCATAACGCGAGCCCAAATCATCCAAAAACTCCTCATCTAGGTCATCCTGGGCGGAGCCTCCTGGCTTGGCTTTATACTGAATAATAATCTCGTCTTCGACAAACTTGAGTCCCGCCTGCTTTTTTTTAGCTTGCACTGGCGCTAAACCAGCGAGGCTTGTTAAAAAAAGAGTAAATACTAGATTTATAGGCAATATTCTTCTAATCACAGGCTACCTGTGGAGTCTTGTTATTAAACTCCTGAAAAACTTGGGGGGTCTTTTTGATTAATTCCCTTGCGTGGCGTTTTGATTTACGCTAAAAAACTTGATATTAATCAGTTCTCTATAGTCAAAAAGGTCGATTTAAACACTCAAAAATGCCTTTTATCTAGCCCAGCAAATCGGTTAGTAGTCCTCTTAGCGGAGATAAGTTTTTAAAACTCTAAATAAATTGATTTTACGGGCTTATAAATTTCGTCAAACCTAGTCCAAATGAGGGGCTCTGGTTAATAAACATTTAATCATTAGGTATTTTTTAGATCGGTCCCAAAATGCTAAAATCACACTCGTATATAGGTTTTTTGTACTTATTAGGAGGTAAACGATAATATGGCAACAACCGCAGAAAAAGCAAAACTAAGCAAAAAATTAAAACCACTAAACGATAAAGTGGTTATCGAAAAAGCAGAACCTGAGACTAAAACCGAGGGTGGTATTTATCTTCCAAGTAGCTCTCAAGAAAAGCCTTTGGAAGGAATTATCATAGCGACTGGTCCTGGTCCGCTAAACGAAAAAAACGAAAGACAAGCACTTCAAGTAAAAGAAGGCGATCGCGTTCTTTACTCTAAGTACTCTGGTACTGAAGTGAAGATCGAGGGCAGAGAGCTTTTGATCATGTCTGAAAAAGACATTCTTGCGATTATAGAGTAGTAAACAAGGAGGAACTTAAAAATGGCAAAAAAAATTCTTAGAAAAGATGAAGCTAGAAGAGCGCTAGCCAACGGCATCCAGACTGTAGCTGAGATAGTATCAGTAACACTTGGACCTGCTGGACGTAACGTAGTTCTAGAGAAAAAATTCGGTGCACCTCAGTCAATCAGAGACGGAGTTACCATCGTAAAAGAAATTACTGAATTAGAAGACCAATTCGAGAGTGCTGGAGCGGCTTTGATTAAAGAAGCGGCGACCAGAACTAACGATATCGCTGGAGATGGTACTACTACTTCGACTGTGCTTGCTGGCGCTGTTGTAGAAGCTGGTATGCGTCACTTAGCGGCGAGAGCTAATCCTGTCCTTCTCAAAAGAGGCATGGATAAAGCGACTCAGCTGGTTGTAGAAGAGTTTAAGCAGATGTCAAAATCTGTAAAATCTTCCCGTGATATCGAGCAAGTAGCGACGATTTCAGCGGCTAACGATAATGAAGTGGGCAAGCTGATCTCTACTGCGATGGAAAAAGTCGGTCAAACTGGCGTTATCACTATCGAAGAATCTAAGTCTCTAAACACTGAGCTTGAAGTAGTGGAAGGTATGCAGTTCGATAA
>JBILGG010000075.1:0-6116 GCA_044351165.1 Candidatus Caenarcanales bacterium
AGTCGCTTGCTAAGGAATACGGTCGCCGCGGTATTCGCGTAAACGTCATCGCACCAGGCTTTATTCGCACCGAAATGACCGACCAATTGCCCCTAGAAAGCCAAAATAAATATAAAGAAAATATACCCCTTGGTGAGTTCGGAGAGGCAAAAGATATAGCTGATACGGCATTATTCCTCGCGGGCAGCGGAGCCTATATTACAGGACAGGTAATACAGGTTGATGGTGGGCTATTTATGTAGTATTCTTTTTCACCATGAACTTTTGCTGATAATTTAGCAAGTTTGCAATAGTCATAAAAGGAAAAAAAGGAATGACAACAACTATGAATCGTGATGAGATTTTAAGTAAAATCAAAAAAGTGGTAGCGTCTCAGCTAAGTATCGGCGAAGATGAAGTAAAAGAAGCTTCTAGCTTTACTACTGATCTTGGTGCAGACTCTTTGGACACTGTTGAATTGGTAATGGCTCTTGAAGATGAGTTCGGAGTTGAAATTCCTGATGAAGAAGCCGAAAAAATCACTACCGTGCAAGCGGCTGTTGACTATGTCGAGCGTAAATCAAAAGAAGGCTAATCCTAATTTTAAAAAATTCTCGGGGCGCGCCATCTGGTGCGCCTTTTTTTTGGCTATTATTAGCTTATGACCCAAGCCCAGACCAGCTCTAGAAAAAAATCAGCCCAGCTATTTCAGACCGCTCAGCGACTAATGCCTGGCGGTGTTAACTCTCCCGTCAGAGCCTTCAAGTCTATCCAGGGCGAGCCGTTTTTTGTGAAACGCGCTCAGGGAGCCTATCTCTGGGATGTGGATGATAATCGCTATGTCGATTTTGTCGGCTCGTGGGGACCGATGATTTTGGGGCACGCTGATCCAGATATAGAATCAGCCATTATCTCCGCCGCCAAAAACGGCACTAGCTACGGCGCGCCCACAGAGCTTGAAAACCTCATGGCAAGCGAGGTAATCAAGCTAGTGCCTTCTATCGAGATGGTCCGTTTCGTCAATTCCGGTACTGAGGCTGTGATGTCTGCGATCCGCTTAGCGAGAGCTTTTTGCGCTGAAAAATTTAACAAGCAAAAAATCAAAATCATAAAATTCACAGGCTGTTATCACGGGCATGTCGATGCTCTGCTGGTAAAAGCCGGTTCCGGATTGGCTACGCTGGGCTTGCCTGAAAGTAGCGGCGTGACGGAAGCGATATCAGCTAATACTATCGTTATCCCATTTAATTCCAAGCCCGCTCTAGAAGAGGCTTTTAAGGCTTACGGTCCTGAGATCGCCGCGGTTATTACCGAGCCTTATATCGGCAATTCTGGTTTTATAGCGCCTTTGCCGGGCTATCTGGAATTTATGCGCGAAATTTCTTCCGCGCATAACGCGCTCTTGATTTTTGATGAGGTGATGACGGGCTTTAGAGTGGCTCTAGGAGGGGCTCAGGAGCGTCTTAATATCAAGCCTGATATCACGACTCTAGGTAAGGTGATCGGAGGCGGTCTGCCGGTGGGCGCTTACGGTGCCTCCCGAGAAATCATGTCGATGGTGGCTCCGCTCGGTTCTATGTACCAGGCTGGAACCCTTTCAGGGAACCCGCTTGCGATGTCTGCTGGACTTTGTGCTCTCCAAAAAATCCAGAGCCCTAATTTTTTTCAGGAGCTCTCCAAAAAAACTCAATATTTTATTGATGGTCTAAAATCTATTGACCCAGAAAATATCCAGGTGGACTGTGCTGGTGGGATGTTTGGGTATTTTTTCTCTGGCGAGCCTATTAATAGTTATGAATCAGCCAAAGCTCATGTCGATATGAAAAAATTTATTCAGGTCTATCACCAACTGCTCGATAGCGGTGTGTACCTCGCCCCGTCAGCGTTTGAAGCTGGCTTCATTAGCTCGGCTCATAGCTATCAAGATCTGGATTGGGTCTTGAATATTTTTAGTGAAATTTATAAAAAAAGCCCTGCAAAACCTTGAACGTCTCCCATTGCGCTCAGCAAGCTTATTTCAGGGCTTTTGATTTTTTCATTAAGGTCTAATTTTTTACACAGTATCGTGCGGGATTAGCTTGCCTTGAATGATGTAATGAACAGCTGATAAACCAACTAATCCATATACAATATCTGTTACAATGCCGAAGTTTCCAAACAGCATTTGTACAAGATCCATATCAAGTACCGCTACAAGACCCCAGTTCAAACCGCCTACGACTAGTAGAACTGAAGATAGTAGATTAAGTAAATGCATCGTTGCACCTCCTTTGACAGAAGTTTTCTAAAAATGATTTAGCTAACTTCCAGACCAAGAAAACAAGTTACTTATGGAAATTTTTTGGGCCAAAAAAAATAATTTCTCGACTCAAGGAATCTTAAAGTATTGGTGATTGCTTTCTTAGAATCTATATACCCAGAATTAGTTAAGATTAAGCAAAAATTCTAAGATATTTCGAGGGTTTACCCTAGAAATCTGAGTTTTTTTGCTAAATTTATGGGTAAAACACTTAGGTTATACTTGTTTTTCATGGGCGAAGCTATAAAAATTGGTCTTCTGGGTTGCGGGACTGTCGGGTCTGGAGTGGTAAAAATTTTGAGAAAAATTTCTCAAAACCCTCGCTACACCCAAAAAATTATTATCGAAAAAATTTTTGTGCGCAATGATCGCAGAGCCCAGGAAATATCTACAGAGCTGGGTTTGGATATCGGAATTTTTACTACTAATCCTGATGATATTACCAAAAACCCGGCGATCTCAATTGTAGTCGAGATTATGGGCGGTGTGGATCATACTAAGGATTTGCTTTTGACTGCAATAGCGCATGGCAAGCACATCGTAACGGCTAATAAAGATCTGCTCGCGCGCCAAGGCGAAGAACTTTTTGAAACTGCCAAAAAAAACAACACCAGTATTTTGTTTGAAGCAGCGGTTGCTGGCGGGATTCCAATAATCGCGACTCTAAAACAAAGTCTGCAAGCTAATACCATAACCAGCTTGATGGGGATACTAAACGGGACGACTAATTACATCCTTGATGAGATGAAAAACAAGGGAGCTAGTTTTGAAGCGGCTCTCAAACAGGCTCAGGCATTGGGTTTTGCTGAGGCTGATCCGACTAATGATGTGGACGGGCATGATGCGGCGTATAAAACAGCGATTATAGCTTCGATTATTTCGGGCATGAGAGTCAATGTAGATGAGGTTTTTAGAGAAGGGATTAGTAATATTTCTCCGGAAGATATTCAGTCTGCCAAAAAACGTAGTTTTGAGATCAAGTTACTGGGCGTGATTGACAATAGTGGCGCGGAGCTAGACGTCAGAGTGCATCCGGTTTTTGTGCCTAAGTCTAATACGCTGGCTAGTGTCGGAGCTGAAAATAACGCAATCTTGATTAAAGGCGATGCCGTTCAGGAATTGACTTTGATTGGGAAGGGAGCTGGCTCTCTGCCCACAGCAAGCTCGGTAGTAGGAGATGTTTTGATGCTGGCAAGTTCAGTCCCTGAGCGCAATACAGCCCTTGCTCAGTTTAATTGTACTCATAACCACTACGCCAAAATAAAATCTCTTGATGATGTCTCGAACGCTTTTTATATCAGGGTTTCAATGCTGGATAAGCTCGGGGTCCTAAAGGATTTGGGCGCGCTGACAGCTAAGCACGGGGCAAATGTAAAATTTATCGATCAGTATGATGTAAGTGGTAGCTCCGCGCATGCTGATTTTATTATCGATCCTATTCCTGAGCGGGATTTGCGCGCGCTGATCGCTGATATTAACGCGCTAGATTCAATCAGAGCCGTTGAGAGTGTGATTAGGGTTTTGCTCTAGTCCTGGTCTTGCTGCGCGTTTTTGTGCTGAGCGACCAGGTATGGAGCTAGCCGCGCGTTTTTAATAATGTATTAGCAATATTTGCCGGCTTGTTTTTTAACCATAAGGCTAGTTCATAGTAAAATTAATCTCGTGAAAACAGCAAACGAAGTACTTAATTCAGATTCTCATATCAAACTCAAAAGAACCCACGTCTCTTCATCTCTGGCGCAGTCTATAGTCGGGCAAGAAGTGGTGGTCTCGGGCTGGGTGGATACCAGACGCGATTTAGGTGGTTTGATTTTTATTGATCTTAGAGACCACAAAGGCACAGTGCAAGTGGTGGCTGATCCTCGCAAGAATCCTTCTGCCCATGCGGTTTTTGAGAAACTCCGCAATGAGTTTGTGATTTCGTGTCGCGGTAAAGTCAGTATCAGACCCGAAGGCTCAGAAAACACAAATATAAAATCGGGCGCGATCGAAATCTATCCTGATGAAGTCGAGGTCTTGAGTACGTCTAAGGCTTTGCCGTTTCAGATTAATCAAGCTGATCAAGTCAATGAGGATTTGAGACTCAAGTATAGAATTTTGGATTTGCGTAACGAAGATAAACGCCAGCACTTGATTAACAGACACAAAATCGTGCACGCTATTCGTAACTACTTGGACGATGAAAATTTTAGTGAGATCGAGACTCCAATCCTCTCCAAATCCACTCCAGAAGGGGCTCGCGACTACCTCGTGCCAAGCAGAGTTCACCCCAATAAATTTTACGCACTTCCGCAATCACCTCAGCTTTACAAACAGCTTTTAATGATGGGCGGATTTAATCGTTATTACCAAGTCGCCAGATGCTTTAGAGATGAGGATTTGAGAGCTGATCGCCAGCCTGAGTTTACTCAAATCGACTTGGAGATGAGTTTTATCGATCAAGAAGATGTAATAAAAGTTACTGAAGGTATGATTTCCGCCGCGTTTGAGGCGGTAGGCATCAAGATTAAGACACCTTTTGCGCGTATTGATTATGCTGACGCTGTTGGCTCGTATGGCACTGATAGACCGGATGTGCGCTTCGATATGAAACTTATCGACTTGACTGATATCATGATCAATTCTGAGTTTAATGCTTTTGCGACTGTCGCCAAAAACGGTGGCATGGTAAAAGCGATTAACTTCAAAGGCGGCGCGAAGCTCTCCAGAAAAGACGTCGATGATCTCCGTGATTTGTGTTTATCTCCTGAATACGGAGCTAAAGGCTTGGCTTGGATTACGTATAAGCCTCTAGAAGCCAATCCTAACCAGTACGAGCTCAACTCTCCGATCGTGAAGTTTTTTAAAGAGACGGAACTTGCTGAAATCCACAGAAGGATGAACGCGCAGGCTGGTGATTTGGTGCTGTTTGTGGCTGATAAGCCAAGCGTGGTGCACCATGTATTAGGTAAGCTAAGATTGCATATCGCTAAGCAAGAAAATCTCTTAGATCCTTTTGATATCAAGCTTATATGGGTAGTGAATTTTCCGATGTTTGAATACGACGAAAAATCAAAACGCTACAAAGCTAATCACCACCCGTTTACCATGCCTAAGCTCAGCGAAATCGATAAGCTCGAAACCGATCCGGGCAATATCACCACTTACGCCTATGATGTAGTGTTTAACGGCATTGAGCTTGGTGGCGGTTCGATTAGAATTCATAATTCTGATGTTCAGAAGCGCGTGTTTAAGGCGCTGGGGATTTCTGAGCAGGAAGCTGAAGATAGATTTGGGTTTTTCTTAGAAGCGCTCCAGTTGGGCGCTCCGCCGCACGGTGGAATTGCTCTGGGGTTAGATCGTTTTGTGATGTTACTTTCTAATACTGATTCTATTCGGGATGTGATAGCCTTCCCTAAAAACCAAGCGGCCCTCTGTCCGATGTCTGATGCTCCGTCTTTTGTGGATCAAGACCAACTTGATGAGGTGTTTATTAGCCTGGTTGAGGTGGAGAAATAATAGACTCGTCACAAAATCGCTCATAGCTACGTTACGCTCGTCCTCAAAATTATCATTGACGTGTAGTCAACTCAAATTTTTCGGAACTCGCAAGCCTTGCTCTGAACGATTTTGTAACAAGTCTAATAAACTCCCACATATTTTTATTAGATAATACGTGATTTTTGGATATTATTCCTAATAAAATCACCAATTATTTAGCTTTTTTCAATAATTAACCCCCTGGATTTTGCTAAAATTAATCTTTGTCTTAACTGATTAAAGGTTTTTATGAGTAACAAAATTATCGCTGAATTAGAATCGTCTCTCCTTAAAGAAAAACAGCCTGAATTCCAGGTCG
>JBILGG010000076.1:0-6106 GCA_044351165.1 Candidatus Caenarcanales bacterium
TATTAGCCTTGATGTTTCAACTGACTCCTTAAACCCTAGTGCTGGAAATAAAAATAAAAAATCTGACGATCCTCTTGATGCTATAGCGAATGCATTAGGAATCAAGCCTGGTGATATAAATCCAGATTTTATCTCAGAATTTAATAGTCTAGGAGGCTCTAGTGGTGTTGGTTTTAGTGCGGGTAGTACTAATACAGAAAAATCCTTTAACCCATTAACTGAAATAACAACATTAAAAAATGGTTTGACAGTACATTCACTAAATTCTTTCTTTAAAGTTTCTGATATCAAGGATGCTGAATTAAACAAATATGCAAACAAGCTTCTAACACAAGATCAGTGGGGTGCTTACTCTAGAGCATTTGATGATTTATTTACACATGCTCTAAAAAACGAGGGATTAGATCCTAAAAAAGATAAAGCAGAAATGTCTTCTAGAATTTCAACTTACATCGCACAAACTGCAAAATTAATCAATGATGCCATAGACTCCTCAGGCAAACCAATAGATGATAAGAATAGAGCACTCGCCGCAAGTTTTATTGCGACACATTTCAGCGTTGATCAAATAGCAGAGCAACTAGGATTTACAGCAGAAAAAATTGCAAAACAAAAAGAAGGCGACCAGCACTTCTTGCTCTCAGAAGCACTTTTAGCCAATCCTAAACTTCTGGATGATCCAGCCAAAAGAGAAATCTTGCAGCAATATTTAACAAAATCAATCGCAGAAAGCTATGATGATAAATTATCTCAATTCTCCCAAACCTACAAAGGAGAGGGTAACGCACTTACAAAAATTGAGCCTGAAATGTACAGCTTACTGCAAGGTAAGTATAAAGAAGATGTGACCAAATTAAATAGCGGACAAATGCCCTCTCAAAAAGAGATTAGTGATTTCATGAGTAAAAACGGCTATAAACCAGGAGGTGCTGAATACCA
Organism: Candidatus Caenarcanales bacterium; assembly: GCA_044351165.1. Taxonomy (GTDB): domain Bacteria; phylum Cyanobacteriota; class Vampirovibrionia; order LMEP-6097; family LMEP-6097; genus JBEAYS01. Next base: position 940 of record JBILGG010000076.1, read on the forward strand.
TAAAATTGATAATGCTGAAATAGCCGCTCAAACATATCTGAATCTAAAAGCTATTCAACATGATCATGAGTTATTCAAGCAAGGCAAATTAACAGACGAAAACAGGATGTATAAATCTGCTCAAACCATATTTAGAAGTACTCCTACTGCTGAACACGACGGGGCTGCTTTTAATGAGAATAACGGTGGCAGAAAGATGACAGCCCTTGCCGGGATGAACAGAGATCTTGTCGGAAATATTACTCTTCCTTTTGTTAGCAAAGAGCAAATGTCAACTCTACTTACACAAATGAAGGATTTAGGCATCGAATTAAGTGCCGTTGATATTTCTCATCATGGCTGTCAAACCGGCACTTCTGGATTTGGAGTCCAAGACAAAAATGGATTATTGCAACAAATCGCGGAGAGAATGGCAGATGGTGGAGAAATACTTTACAATTCTTGCCTTACTGGCAGTGGCACCGAAAGCGGAGCCAATAATCTTGCACTAACCACATTACTCACAGCAGCAAAAGACAAAGGATTAAAAGTACACGCTGCAGACCAATCTACGATTGGCTATCATGAAGACACCGTCTATGATGCTTTTAGCGGATTAATAGCAACTACTCCAAGAAAACTAGATGGGGTTGTTGGAGGATATACCATACAAGAAGGTGGCTTAGAGGAAGTGCAAGACCAGAGTAATATAGCCGATGGTAGAAAAAAAGTAATTGAAGAAATTAATCAAACCTGATTAACGCTCAGAAAAATCTTGAATAAGATTTTGGATTTTAGAATCCTCAAAAGTGAATTTTTCATATCCGCTTTTATATCTTTGGCGGGTGATCTCAAAAATAAAAAGAGCGGCAGTTACGGATAGATTGAGGCTTTGCACCATACCAAACAAAGGTATCATAATAGTTTTATCAGCATTATTTATCGCAAACTCACTCAATCCGCGGTGTTCATTACCAAGAACAACAGCCAGTTCTTGATTGTGACTAAAGTCAAAATCAAACATCGACTCAGCTGAGTCATTTAAGGCAGTGGCTACGATAGTGTAGCCATCTGCTTTTAGCTTAGTGTAGCAATCTTCAGTCGAAGTAAAAAACTCATAATCGAGCCATTTATTAGCTGACGAGGAGCTGAGCTTGCCAACCTTATAAGGATTAAATCGCGACTCTTGATCAAAAATAAAATAAACTTTTTGCACGCCAAAAGCATCGCAAGATCTTAACACCGCTTGGGCATTATGGGGATCATGAATATCTTCCAAGACTACAATTAAGTTTTGTCTTTTGCTGACTACTTGCTTAATTTTAGCTAGGCGCTCTTCTGTCATTAGCTTTTAAGTCCTTTTAAAAAACTCACAAATTCATCAATATCTTCTGGGTGCGTGTCAAACGCAGTCATCCAACGCAATTCAGAGTTCTGCTCGTTCCACACATAACAAGAATATTTTTCTTGGATAGTTTTTATAAGCTCAGTGGGGACTTTTACAAAAACAGCATTGACTTGAACTGGTTGAGTGATAGTGACCCAAGGAATTTGTTGAAGTTTATCAGCTAAATACTGCGCCATAGAATTAGCTTGGCAAGCGTTATCCAGCCAGAGTCCGTTTTCTAGAAGTGCTATAAATTGAGCTGAAATAAATCGCATCTTAGAAGCTAACTGCATAGATTGTTTGCGAATGTACTTAAAATTATCAGCAAGAGCAGGATTCAAAAATATCACAGCTTCTCCGCACATTAACCCATTTTTGGTTCCACCAAAAGACAAAACATCCACCCCACGACAAATTTCACGCGGCTCCAGACCTAAGCTAGCAACAGCATTAGCGAACCTAGCTCCATCCATATGCAAAAACATATTATTCAAACGCGCTAATGATGAGATTCTCAGGATTTCATCTGGGGTATAGACTGTACCATATTCTGTAGATTGAGTAATCGAAATAACCCTTGCCTGGACATGATGCTGATCTCCCTTGCGAATAATTTTTTGGTTTACTTGATCTGGGCTGATCTTGCCATGAGTGTTGGGGATAGTAATGAGCTTAGAGCCGAGGAAATTTTCGGGCGCGCCGCACTCATCTAGATGGATATGAGCGCAATCCGAGCATATAATCGCCCCGAAACTTTCTGACAGAGTTTTAAGCCCAAGCACATTAGAAGCAGTGCCATTAAACACAAAAAAAACTTCTATATGCTCACCAAAAATTTTTTTAAAAGATTTTATGGCTTGAAAAGTATATTCATCGTCTCCATAAGCCGGCACTTGAGCTTGATTAGCAGAGGCTATCGCCTCTAAAATCTTAGGATGCATTCCTGAATAATTATCACTAGCAAAACTTTTTTTAAGCATAGAATTAATGGTCGGGATGGCGGGATTTGAACCCACGACCTCTACACCCCCAGCGTAGCGCTCTACCAAACTAAGCCACATCCCGATCCAATATTATTTTACAACGAAAAGCATAAAAAAACTATTGTCGATAACCCTGGCTTAATAATAATTTGTTATAAAAAAATACAAGGGTAAATCTTTTTTGTAAAGGGCATAAATTCTAATTCAAATGAGTGCGATAAAAAATAGCATCTTTAAAATAAGTAACGATATTAGTCCCTTAAATATCCCTAATCCGCTCAATACTGGTAACTTAAATCCTGAACAGTCAATAAATAATTTAACGATAGATCCTTTTAAATTATTTGCAACAGTAGACTCAGCAAGTGCTCAAAAGGAAGCAACTACAACACTAAAGCCAAATGCTGATATAGCAAGCGTTGAAAATACTCAAGCCTGGAATATTGCAATTACTAAGTCCCAAGAAAAACTTGGCACTTATAGAGGTTCTTTACAAGAATCTCACTCGTTTACAAACGACTCATCTACTCCAAACTTCATCCAAGATGGCATCACCGGTGAGAACCAGGGTTTTAGCGGTATCCCTAATGATGGCAAGTCAGATCCTCTCTATGACGCTAGCAAGCATACTCAAGAAGAGAACCAAAAGATTTCTAATATGATGACTATCGTTAATTCATCACAATCTTCAGAAGTATCAAATGCTACTAGCTCAACAGGTGAGTATTTTACTCATGAGTTCTCCAAAGGGATCTTAGATGGAAGAAGCTTACAAGATGTAATAAAAAGCCTAGATGGAAAAAACTTAAAAGGAGCACAAACATCTGTAGCTTACAATACAGAGAATATGAGCGAGGGCGAAATATCCTCATCAAACAAAGCCAATGGTACAGCTATTATACTTAGAGGCTCTAATGATGGCGTAGGAGATATGATGGCAAAAGATGAGGCTAATCTCAAACAAGCCTATTCAGCATTAGGACTTGAAGTGAAAGTCGTACATAGCGAAAAAGAATTTGAACAAGCATTATTGGCAGCAAAAGATAAAGCAGTCGCAGATAAAGCCCAAGGGAAAGAAAGTATACTAGCTACTCACGTAATATCTCATGGATTGCAAGCTGGCGGCACAAAAGGTGCTGATGCTAATTCCGCTCTTGCCATGCAAGGTGGCGGACTCTATCAGGAAAGAGATATTATTGGTGATATAGCTGGCGCCCTAGAGCCTGGTGAAAACGGAGAATCTGCTTTTAAACATTCTTATAACGCTTTTACTGCTTGCCATTCAGGCGGATTTGATAATGAGCAAACACTTGTTGCGGCATCCAAGCCAAAAGAAGAACAGCCAACTAGCTAAAAATTAAAAACAAAATTACTTACCAAGGTATGATTAAGCGCATCATCATCCCTATTATTATGCTGAAGCAAATAGATAAAATCCAAAGCTAAATTCGAATTAAAATCATAGCCTAAGCCTGTTATCAAGCGGTTTTGATCAAGGACCTCATCTATTTCTTGATTAGAATTTAGATTCACAAACATCTCAAATCCCCCTATTAAGCGTAATTTTTTCTTGATGCGGTAATCAGCCCTCACCAAGTGCCTCAGGCGCACTATCTCAGCTTGCCCCTCTAAGATCCGCTCCTCTAGGCGAGTGCGATTAATCAAGGTAAGTTTTTTTATTTGTTTTTGGTGGAGAACTTGCTGCCAAATACGGTGCTCATGAGTGATATTATCACCATAATAACTAAACCAATCATAGCCTTGCCAAACAGAAATGTTTTTTAGGCGAGCCGGCAAATCATAACCAATACCCAAGCGCACAAGATTAGTATTAAAATCACTTAGCTGGTCACCAAATCTTTGGCTGGTGATAAGCTGTGCTCTTAAGCCAGAATCAAAATTTTTATTAAGCGTAACAAAACTCCAATACACAAGGTCCGAATCTAATTGAGCCGAGCTGGGTTTTATCAAAACCACCAAAAGCATTATGATAATTAGCGATCTAGCTAGCACTGCTAAAATAATAACAGCTAGAATTAAGTTTATGACCAGTATAGTAACCAAGCCCAAAAACATAAATCATTTTATAGATCATACCGCTCTTAAGCATGAAGATTTTAAGCAGGACATTCTTCTTCAGCTCGCTAAAGAAGCTCTAGATCTAGGCTTCAATTCTATTTGTATAAGACCTGAGTGGCTAAAAGATTTTTTGGGTTGGTCTAAATCAGCCGGGCAGAAAACTCCGAAGATCTCTTTTGTAATGGGCTTCCCTCAAGAGCCTCTCAATATAGAGCTTCTGGGTCTAGAAAAAATCTTAGACATTCTAAGTGTCCCAGTTTCTATCAAGCTAGAACAAGCGCAAAACGCTCTTGGATACTTAATTAGCGCGAAGCAAACTCATATCGAACTAGATCCAGTATTGGATATTTCTGGCGATAAGCAAGATCTACAAGAAAAACTCAGCGAAGAAATTAGCTCCTATATTATTCAAGCTATGGATTTTACTAAGAATCATTCAGAACTTACCCTAAAACTTAAGCCAATTTTTTCATCTGAACTACTAATCAAAAAAGCCCAAGATGAAGGACTAGAAGAAGATTTTTACCTTAAAGCCAGCGTAGAAGCCTTGTGCCAAGCGTATTCTAGAGTTTTTGACTTAAGTCAAAAACTATTTTTGAGCTATAAGAACTCGACAGGTTTTATAAATGGCCCAGATCTACAAAAAGGCTCTTGGGGTCATGGCACAAATAAATCTCTAATAGCAAGAATAGCCAAATATCTCAAAATCTACGAAGAAAAATATTCTATAAAGCCTTAC
>JBILGG010000077.1:0-6104 GCA_044351165.1 Candidatus Caenarcanales bacterium
ATAAAAATTGTCGCCCCGCAACTTAAAGGTCCGTAAGCTACATAACTATGCCCCGTGATCCACCCGACATCAGCTGTACACCAATAGATATCAGTATCTTTAAGATCAAATACCCACTGACAAGTCATCTTAGCCCAGAGAATATAGCCTGCAGTGCTGTGCTCAAGCCCTTTTGGCTTACCGGTGCTTCCACTTGTAAAAAGCACAAAACTGGTATCTTCACTATCTACCCACTCCACAGGGCAGATTTTTTCGAGTTGCTCGCTAGTGCTCCAGTCCACCAAAAGCTCTCCCAGATTAGCTTTTAGGATTTTGGTTTCTTCAAGGTATGTGAAAAGATTTTCTTTTTTTTGCAAAGAGTAAATTTGTTTTATACGATCAAAACAAATAATTTTTGTTTTTGAGTTTCTGCTAGAGATAGCTTCATTAACGGTAAATAAAAGTCTTACAACTTCACCTTTTCTAATAAGACCATCAGCAGTAATAACAAGAGTACTATCCAGCTCTTCAATACGATCTTTTAGGGATTGAGCTGAAAATCCCGCAAAAACCACACTATGAACGGCTCCGATGCGAAGACAAGCGTGCATCGCGATTATCGCTTCGATCCCCAGTGGCATATAAATCATTACTTTAGAGCCTTTTTTACAGCCTAGAGATTTTAGTAAATTAGCGACCTGGGAAATTTTCTCGTGGAGTTCTTGATAGCTGATAGTTTGAGTATCTCCAAGCTCTCCTTCAAAAACAATTGCTGTTTTATTGGCTCTGTCTTTTAGATTAATATCAATGCAATTGTAATTAATATTGGTTTTGCCCTCTAAGAACCATTTGAAGTTACCAGCTGAGTTTTCTTCGAAGACCTTAGTAAAGCTTTTTTGCCAATAGAGATTTTTTTTTGCTAAGCTAGACCAAAATTCATCAGAATTTTCTGCAAAAACTTTAGAAAGTTCTTGGTAATCAATTTTTTTTAGATTAGCCTGCTCAATAAAGCTTGAATTTGGTTTATAAAAAAGCTCTTCAGCAGAATGCATATTTTTATTCTACAATAATAATAGATGTATCAAGAGCACGGATCTTCACCAATAAAAGCTAATTTTCTTGAGATTTTGGGATCGGCACTTCTTCATTTAAAAGAATCTTTTTTAGATATTTTAAAATTTAAAATTCAAAAAGAACAGTTGGTTTCTCGCTTAGAGTTTATTGGCATTGGCTGTCTGCCCATGATTTTAATTCTTAGTTGTTTAGGTACTATGATACTTACTGTTAATACCGCTATAGAATTATCAGGCAGAGGTGGTCGTGATTTAATAGGAGCTCTTATTGCCCTTGCAGCTTTAAGAGAAATTATTCCAATATTTATTTCCTTTGCAATTTCTGCTCGTTGCGGCACTTCTCTGACTGCTGAAATAGCGACGATGAAGGTTACTGATCAAATAGATGTACTTAGAGTGCTAAAAATCAGTCCAATATACTACTTACTTACACCTAGTCTAATTGCTGTATTTGTTCTGACTCCTTTTCTTTTGGCGATCAGTTCGGTCTTAAGTATTTTTGCAGGTATGATTACAGCGAAGTCGCTTGTCGGTATTAGTTTTGTTGAGTTTCTGGATTCCGCTTGGCGAGTGGTTTCTATGAAGGAATATTTTTATCCATTAATTAAAACTATAATTTTTTCTTCTTATGCTTTACTTTTAAATATAAGTATGGGACTTAATTGCAGTGGCGGAGCTCGTGAAGTCGGTCTTACTACTACTAGGTCAACTGCTTTAGTTATTGTCGGAATAATAATTTTAGATGGAATTCTGACTCCGATTCTTCACGGTTAATGAGTAATTTTTAAAACTAAATACCTAATACTTTGTATCTTTCATATAAATTTCAGCCATTGTAATGAATAGTTTTTAGTGCCTTTTTGGTGAATAACTCTAGAGAGAGAACTGCTATGGGTACTGCAAGTTTTTATGAAAGTAAATCGATGATTAAGCAAGCGCTTATGACTCAGATAAAAGCTTATAGAAATCTATCAGTTAAACTAGCATTTGGCCTTTGGAGCCTTGCTTTGATTTGTCGTTTAGTGATGATCATTTTAACGACTCACCACGCAAGCCTCAATCTTGAAAGTGCTTTTATGCAGAGTTTTCAGTTTTCTCTTTTCTTTGGAGTTTTTGGATATTGTATCGGATCGGTAATGGGAGTCCAACTATACAAAAGAAGGATTAGGCAAATTCAAGAACAAAAACTAAGACGTAAAAGGTACATAGAAGAACAAATCGCCATCAGAAAGGCTAAATTAGATTCACTGGAATAATATATGCAAGAACAAACCATTAATAATGAATTGATAATCTCTCAAAGAGACTCAAAAATACTTGATTCTGAGTCATCTTTAGAGACTCCTGAGAATGCAAAAATTCGCGACAAGCAAGAAGCGATGAAGCTTTGGAATAAATATAACGCTAAGAATAAACCGCTACATATTCGCGATCAGCTTATAAAACGTTACGCATATATTGTTAATTGGGTTATTGGAAGATTTCCTAATATTGAATCTGCTGATTTTGATAAAGAAGATTTGATGGGCTATGGAACTATCGGTCTCATTGAGGCTATCGATAGATACAATCCTTCCCAAAAATGTTCTTTTGAAACATTTGCTATTAATAGAGTACGAGGTGAAATTTTAGATTTTTTAAGATCTATTGATTTTTTAAGTAGAACAGGACGCACTCGTGTAAAAAGATTTCACGAAACAGTAGCCAAGCTTGAATTGCAATTCGGAAGAGCCCCTACCGATCAAGAAGTTCAGTCTGCAATGGATATTACTGAAGATGATTTACGTGTAATGAAGCGTGAAGCAAGTGCCGTGGTATTTTCGCTAGATGCAACAGAATCTACTAAATCTTTTGAAGAGGCTAAAATTTCTCTTGTTGATAATCTTCCTGCTGAAGGCCAAACTCAAGAAGAGTTTACCGATCAAAGCATTTTAAGAGATAAACTAGCTAAGGCTATTGATTCTCTTAATCCACGTGAAAGACTTGTGGTCGCTCTTTATCATTATCAAAAACTTACATTTAAGGAAATTGGCGAAGTTTTGGGCGTTTCTGAATCTCGCTCAAGTCAATTACACATGAAAGTTTTACAAAAGCTTAGAGTGTTACTTAAGGGTTATGAGCTATAATTTCTTTAATGCTTAAGAAATTCCTTCAGATAATCTCAGGTGATCCAAATAAAAAAATTCTAGATAAGATTTACCCTTTGGTAGATAAAATAAACGCCTTTGAACCTCTTATCCAAAAATTATCAGATGATGAGTTAAAACAAAAAACAAATTTTTTTAGAGAAAAAATAAAAGAAAGACTCAGTTCTGTAAGTCTCGAAAAATATATAAAAGATGATGTACCTCGCATGCCTGGGCAGATCAGAACCAGTCACGATAAAGCTCTAGCGGAAGTGCTTGAAGAAATTTTGCCCGAGGCTTTTGCTGTTTGCCGTGAAGCTTCTTTTAGGGTACTTAATATGAGGCATTTTGATGTTCAGTTAATCGGCGGTATCCAACTTCATCGTGGCGGTATTTCTGAAATGCAGACCGGAGAGGGTAAGACCTTGGTTTGTACTTTGCCAGCTTATTTAAATGCTCTGACAGGCAAGGGTGTCCATGTGGTAACTGTTAATGATTACCTTGCTCAGCGTGATTCAGAGTGGATGGGTAAGCTTTATAATTTTTTGGGTCTATCAGTGGGTTTGATCTGCTCTGGCATGAATTCTAAACAAAGACAAATTTCTTATGGCTCGGATATTACCTACGGAACTAATAACGAGTTTGGGTTTGATTATTTAAGAGATAATATGGAGACTGAGCTTGGTGATTGTGTCCAGAGACCTTATTATATGGCTATTGTCGATGAAGTCGATAGTATCCTAATCGATGAAGCGCGTACACCCCTTATTATTAGTGGATTACCCGATACTCGTAAAAATGAAATTTATCAAGTGATGGCAAAGCTCTCCAAACAGCTCAAGAAGGCTGATAACGAAAAAGATAAATCAGCTAACGCACATTACTACGTAGATGAAAAAGCTAGAAATGTGATTTTGACTGATGCTGGTATTCATCATGCTGAATCACTACTAAAGGTAAAAGATCTTTGGGATCCAGAAACCAATCTAGCTCACCATTTGATTCAAGCTCTCAGAGCAAAAGAACTCTTTAATAAGGATACTGATTATATAGTTAAGCCCGATGAAGAAACTGGTAAAAAAGAAATCGTAATTGTCGATGAGTTTACTGGGCGCTTGATGGAAGGAAGAAGATGGAGTGATGGTCTGCATCAAGCTGTCGAAGCAAAAGAGGGAGTTTCTATCCAAGAAGAGACTCTAACTATGGCAAGTATTACTTTCCAGAATTTATTCAGGTTGTATCCAAAACTTGCTGGTATGACTGGTACAGCCATGACCGAAGCTGAAGAGTTTGAGAAAATTTATAATCTCGGGGTTTTGAGCGTGCCTACTAACCGTTCTAATATTCGTAAGGATCTTAATGATATTGTTCTTAAAACTGAATCAGCTAAGTATTTTGCTATCGCTGAAGATATAGTTAAAGCTAATGCTAATCAAGTCCCGGTGCTGGTCGGAACTACAAGTATAGAAAAATCTGAATATTTAGCTGGGATTTTATCTAAGCCTCAAATCACTTTAAAAGTGGTAGAAGCCAGGTTAGCAAGGCTTTTGAAGACCGCTCAATCTTGTGGTATAAAAGATATTCCTGCTGAATTTAAAAAACTTATAGATAGACCCGGTAACCTTAATTCTGAATCTATAAAACCCTTTGTTGAGTTTATACAAGAGAACTTGAACAAATCTAATGATGACACTGAGTTTGCTGTAACCACCTTCCAGAGTGCAGTTCAGGTACTTGATGCTATCCGAAAAGGTTTGAAGTTTAATGTACTTAACGCAAAACACCACAAAAAAGAAGCAGAAATTATCAGAGAAGCTGGAAAGCCCTCAGCGATTACTATCGCCACTAATATGGCAGGTAGAGGTACGGATATAATTTTGGGAGGACATTTATCCAGCGATATAAATCATCCTGATTATTCTAAAGTAGATATCGAAGCCCAAAACCTAGTAAAAGAACGTGGCGGACTCTATGTGATCGGAAGTGAGAGACACGAAAGCCGAAGAATTGATAATCAGCTTCGCGGCAGATGCGCTCGCCAAGGAGATCCTGGAGCTTCTAAATTTTATTTATCTCTTGAAGATAACTTAATGAGAATTTTTGGTGGAGATAAAGTTATCGCCATTATGAATATGCTCAAGGCTGATGAGGACCTTCCGATAGAAGCTAATATAATTAGCGGAGCTATTAATAATTCTCAGAAAAAAGTTGAGGCTCATAACTTTGATATCCGCAAGCATGTTCTTCAGTACGATGACGTGATTAATACTCAGCGCGAGGTCATTTACCGTGAAAGACGCTTGATACTTGAGGGTGTGGATATCCACAGCACCATCGACTCGATGATAGATGAGCATATCGACTCACTAATCTATCAGCAAATCAGCCCTAATATGCCAGTGGATGTTTGGTTTGATGATTCTAAGGGTCCTAGTCCTATTACTAAATTATTTGAAAGCTTAAAAGCTGATTTTACAGAAAAAGTTCTTGAAAATATTGATAACCCTGAAACCTTTAAGGAGACTGGATTTGATCCTTTGCTTCTCCAGATTAAAAACTCTGTGAAATCCATTTATTCCCAAAAAGAAGAAACACTTGGTCTTGAAATTGTAAGAGAAGCAGAAAGGCAGATTATGCTTCATGTTATTGATTCTAAATGGATCGAACATCTTCACGCGATGGATTCATTAAAAGATGGAATTCACCTTCAAGGATACGGTCAAAAAGATCCTCTTATCGAATACAAAAAAGAAAGTTTTGATATGTTTGATAATTTACTTGAAGAGATTAGAAGAGATACTGTCGTGCTTCTATTTCATGCTCAAGTAGTAAAAAAAACAAAAAATCCTAAGCTTGTAACCAAATCCTAGATTAATGAAAACTCTTAAGAACAACCTAAACACCCATTTTTCTTTAGAAGATTTTC
>JBILGG010000078.1:0-6075 GCA_044351165.1 Candidatus Caenarcanales bacterium
GATGAGATAGTTAGTGATGCCATGGTGGCTAGCAAGCTCAGCGTATTCCGTGCCAAGCTCGTGAAGAGTTTCGATATGATCCCCCACAAAACTAATCGGCACAATAATCACATTTTTGGTTCCAGTCTCGCCCAGCTCCTCCAAAACATCTTCAGTATTGGGTTCTAGCCATTTGACTGGTCCGACTCTACTCTGGAATGTGATCATCCAGTCTATATCAAAATCTTCTGAGCATAAATTATTAGTGTAGTTTTTAAGTCCGAGTTTATTAGACAGATTCTGGAGAATCAGACTGGTGCTATCTTCGATTTGTTTTTGGTAGGGATCGCCATTAGTAATGTACTTCACGGGCAAGCCGTGAGCAGAAAACAAAAGTTTGATTTTTTGGTTTTCTTGATTAGCGATAAGAGCTTTCATCTCGGTGAGTCTGTCGATGATTCTCTGGGTGATAAGCTCGATAAAAAACTCATTATCCTGCCAGCTTTCGATGTATTTGATTTTTGCTTTTTGGTCAAACCCAGTGGCTGAGAATAATTCACGGCACTCAAAAATACTTGATCCAGAAGTGGCGATAGAATATTGCGGATAGAGAGGAATGACGGTGAGCTCATTAATGCCCAGCGCTTCAATGTCCTTAAAACTATCTTTTAAAAACGGATAAGAATAGCGCATGGCAATAAAACAGCGATACTTACCGCCTAGTCTTTTTTCAAGTGCCTTAGCTTGGCACATAGTCTCAAACAAAATCGGAGAGCGCCCTCCGATCATGTCGTAGTTTTCTGCGACCTTGGGAGCTCTTCTTGAAGAGATAAAATTAGCAAGTTGTTTTTGAAAAGGTTTTAGGAACTTGGGTAATTGGATGATATAAGGGTCGCTAAATAAATTAAATAAGAAGTTTTGAATATTAGCGGTGCAACAAGGCCCCCCCATTTGTAACAGTAATATTGCTTTATGCCCTTGTTTTTCCATGCTTGAAGTATAATTATACTTTATGCAACCGATCGCAATTAGAGGAGCCACTACCGTATCAAGCAATAGCGCTGAGGAGATAAAATCCGCCTCAGTCGAGCTTGTTAAGGCTATTGTAGAGCAAAACCAAATTCAAGAAGAAAATATTATTATGGTTTTTTTGACCATGACAGATGATCTCACCGCCTATAACGCTTCCTCTGCTATTCGCATTGGTATGAACTGGAATCTTGTGCCGTTTTTTACTTCTCAAGAGCCCCGAATAGATGGCATGCTTGCACATTGTATTCGGGTTTTGATCCAGGTCCACACAGATAAGTCTCGCGATCAAGTTAAGCATGTGTATTTGGGGCAAGCCGCTAATTTGAGACCTGATATTAATCTAAAATAAATGAAAATCTGGTTTACTATCCCGAATATTCTTTCGTATTTAAGAGTAGTTCTGATGTTTTTTGCTTTTTGGAATTTTGTGCAAGACAATAATAGAATTTTGTTTTTAATTCTTACGATTGTAGTAGTTGCGATGGATGGCCTTGATGGGATTGTAGCCCGCAAATTCAATCAAGCAACGCCTTTGGGAGCCAAGGTAGATATTTTTTGTGATCGCCTTACAGAATTAGGGTATTGGTATTTTTTTGGATATTTGGGATTAATTGGCTTTTGGGTTTTTTGGTTTTTTTTAATTCGCGGATTGGCGGTAGATTTTCTTACTCGAAAATCATCTAAACCCCTTGGTGATAGCTGGCTAAGATCGGGGCGTTTTATGCGAGCAAGCTACGGTACTCTAAAGCTTTTAAGTTTTGGAGTATTGATAATTTGCCCTTTTTATGAGTTTTTGGGCATAAATCCAGCGAGCTGGAGCACTTGGCTTACAGTTTTGATTTGTTTTTTAAGAGCAGTGCCAGTTTTTATGGCGCAAATAGTTAAATAAGCAAATTTTTTGGTATATTGGAATTATGGTAATAAGCCAAAGCTTTGTCGGAAAAGAGTATCCTGTCGTTTCTTATAAAATTGGGCGTGAAAAACTTAGAGAGTTTTTGATCGCTGTAAAAGCGGATTTAGAAAAGTTTTCAGAACTTATTCACCCGACTTTTTCGGTGGTTTTCCAGCACGAGATTTTAAGAAATGTTTTGTTTGATCCTGATCTAAAGCTGAATTTAAGTAAGCTTGTGCACGGAGAGCAAGAGTTTATCTATTATAAGCCAGTGGTGGTGGGCGATACTATCCATACTATCGCGCGCATCGAAAAGATTTTCCAAAAAGGCGCGCATGATTTTGTGGTGCTTAAATCCACTTCTCTTAATCAAGTCCAAGAGAAGGTCCTAGAGTCGGTTTGGACTTTTGTTATTCGCGGTGGAAACGATAAAGATTTTACTCTCCAAGAAAAAATCGCTATGAAAATAATTGGTTTATTGCCGGTCGATCCTAAGGTCAAAAAGCTTCAAATGGAGTCATTGAGCAAGCTTGAATCTATGGCTGATAAGACCATAGATCTCGGGCGCGCTCAGCAAGACCTTTTTTATTTCGATCAAAACTCAAAAGATGAATCAGCGATGCAGGTTTTTATTGATAAATATATGCCTCAAGTTTATGCTGGTGCTAGCGGGGACTTTAATATCATTCATTTGGATTCTGAGTTTGGTAAGTCTGTGGGTCTTGGTGGGAATATTTTGCATGGCATGGCGACAATGGCTCTAGGAGCGAATTTCGCGGTGAATAATCTAGATCCCAAAAAAATTAAGAGATATCGTGTACGTTTTTCTGCTCCCGTAAAACCGCTTGATACCCTCACTTATAAAGGCAAGTGGTCAGAGGATCGTAAGACTTTTAGTTTTAGGGCTGTTAATCAAACAGGTCAGGAGGTCTTAAACTCCGGCTTAGTTGAGCTATTTTAGTTAGCTTGCTCTACTTTTGGTTTGTATTTTTTTTCGAGCCTTTCAATTTCATAGTGGGCTACATTTTTACCATAAACCAGAAGCATAGTCTTAAAAGTTTCTACGCAAAAGAAAGCAAACTCAATTAAATTCAGGCTTTTACCAATTTCTAACATTTCATTGCATAGCTCAATCCTGTTTTCAAAATGTTCCATGCTTATATGTTTTAGTAAACCTTCTAGAATCTTCATTTTTGAGCTTTCGTCTGGTGAATTAACTTCTACTTCCTGAGCAAAAAGTTGGTCTTGAAGTTTTTCGTAAATTTCTTTTAGAGTGAAGTCCATAAAATCTTTTTGGACTTGAATAACGCCTGCCAAATGAGCCTTAGTATCTGAGCAGTTTTCTTCAATGATTTTTAGCAGGTCTTGCTTGAGCTCAGTTTCTACTTTTTCTCCTTGTTCAAAAAGAGCCTGGGGATTGTTTAGATAAAGTAAAAAAGGTTTTTTGAGATTATCTAAGGTTTTTACAGCTTCTTGAAAACTTGTAGAATCTTTTATTCTCAAACAGTTTATATAATCAAAATTCCAGTCTTGTCTTCTTGCCAGTGCTTTTAAGTAATATATTTTTTCTAGATTAGCATCTCCCGTCAAAAGCAATCCACCAGTGGTTTTGTTGCATTCATGATTACTAGTGCTCAGTAATTCATGGATAGCATTTACATTATTTAAAATACCATCAAAAATATGCAAAGCATCTTGATAAATATTAGAATGAATTAGTTTACTCTCTGAGATATTTGGGCTGGTTCTGACTAATATGATTTCATTTACTTCGCTTTCAGTAAGACCTTGTCTTTTAGCAAGAGCTTTTTTGAGTGAATTTTTGGAGTTATCAGCTAAGCGAGAAAAAGCATACAACTCTTCTTCTTTTATATCGATCTCTTTATTACTTAGATATATAACGATTTGGTTGATTACATGATCCTGAAGCTGTTCTAATTGAGATGCTTGATTGAGTAAATTAAACACTTCGTTGCTAGTAACAAAAACAACAATGCTTTTTAAAAGATCTTCTACCAACATAAGCTCTTCGGTAGTGAGTTTTACGCTTGGGCTTGAATAATGTGTTATTAACTGCTTGACAGCTTCTATGATTAATTTTTTTTGACTTGGCTTAGATAGTTTTGCTACTTGGTGAAAAGCATAAGTTCTGATTTCTAGATTTTCATTTTGGTTAGTTATAATTCCTGCCAGCATCGGAACCCCACTGCCATTCATTTCTATTAGAGTATTAATGATGATTTTTTTCTTTTCAGTATTCGCAAATGTATTTGAAGCTCTCAAAAATTCATCCTTGAAAATATTTAGGGCGTATGATTCATTTATGTATGCCAGTACTGATGCTGCTTTTTGGTAGTAATTAGGCACGCTTTTATACTCTCCCCAAAGCCTACTGGTTTCATTTAAAAATTTAGCAATATGATGATCGACATGAAAACTTTTAAACTCTTTTAGAGATTCAAGCGCTTCTAGAGTGATATAGCCCCAATGCTTTGGCTTGTCTTCCAGATGATTAGTAATATAGTTACAAGCTATTTTTTGCGTTTCATAATCTTTTGTCATTATCCAAGCAAGCCATTCTTTTTCAGAGCCGTGATCATATAAATAAAAAATTTTAGCCAGAGTGGGATTTACAATTTTTGAATTTTTTTTGGTTTTTGGGTCATCGTCCTCATCTTCAAGAGATCTGCGATTTTCCATTTCGACATAAACAATTAGTAAGCCGATCACAGCAAATAAAATAGTCCAAATTACAGTATTAGTAGAAATCTGCATTAAACTTTTACTAATCCTTCTTTTTCTATTTGTCTTAATTTGATAAATTCATCTGCATTAATTAATTTGCCATAAATTAATAAGCTAATTTTTAAGTAATCTGCTAAAAATCTTTCATATTCAAGTGGAGACATATCTGCAGATGGCTTATTAATATCCAAATTTTCTAGTTTATCAACACCTCTACTAGCATCTAAAAATCCTAGTTTTGGCATTAAGACCCTCATTTTAAAAGCATCAGTGCATTTGTTGATTTCAATTGCTTTAGGAAATAAATAAGTTAGCTCCTCATCGTTTGATATTAATGTACTAGTTCCTTGGTCGTTAATGGGAGCTTCTTCTTTTAAGGTGCCAATAAGAAATATACTGGGCTCGTTTGCTATTTGTTTGATGAACTTTAATAGAGAGTCATTTTTATTCGTAATTAATTGTCCTAGATCATCAATAAATGCAATGCAAGGTTTATTTTTATTAACAGTATCTAAAAAGTTTTTGGCATTAGAACCAGAGCTGACTAGGTCATCATAATTTCCGTAAATAAATGACCATCTTTTTTCTACTGCTGTTGCTCTACAAAGAAGAATCTTTTCATCTTCTGTAAAACCAGTGATTAAGATGCCCCCAGGCTGCCCACTCTGTTTTTTGGTTGCACGATCTTTTAGTGCGCTCATCAGAGTATCGCTGTATTCTTGAAGAATTTTGGGGACTTCAATCGCTGTTGCGTTATCAATCTTAACTTCAACCAAAGGTGCCTTTTCAAATTTAAATACTTTTAACGGATCACTATATCTCAAAACTTCTTTTTCAGCACCACTAAGACCATTGGATACAGCAAGAGCGTTGGCAACCTTATCTCTCTCATCTTTGATATGATAAAGCAATTTATAAAGTTGGTGATTTGTGAATAGTCCCCGACTGCCTTTAAGTGCTAAGTCTAAAACATTCAAGGTACTATGTGATAAAAAGGTATGATTACACGCTTGAATAATATAATCAAAGGTTTGATCGTTGATGCTTTTTGTGCAAAGATTGAGCAAGGTTTCGTAACAGTTTAAATTATCCTGCCCAATTGGTTCTTTTGTTTCTTCGATATATTTTTTTACGCAAGTGAAAAAGATATTTGATGATTTTTCTGGACTAAATTTTTGCACGACTCCAATGGCATGATTTTTTGCTTTTAGGTTTTCATCCGGATTTGTTAAAATTCTTATAAACAAATGATCGATATTAGCGTTTTCAGAACAGGCAGCAAGAGCATTAACGATACAGATGGTTTTTTCTTCGTTACCTACGCTAAGTTTTTTAGCTAACTCTTCTTCAAGGGTTTTGATGCCTGATTCTTCATTAATTTCTATAATTCCTTTTAAAGAAGCTTCGTAACAAGAACTGGCAACCTT
>JBILGG010000178.1:0-3659 GCA_044351165.1 Candidatus Caenarcanales bacterium
TTTTATCTATAAACACTTAGCTAATTCTAAACCGACAGGAGCTGTTAGCTTATTTAGTTTTTCTTTTATGAGCTCTAACTCTTTCTCTAGATCAGAACCATAAATTTCAAGCAAGCTTTCGACTTCTTGTTTATAAAGCTCCCAGATTTCTTTTATATTTTCTCTATTTAGGCTAATGATTTCGCGGCCAAGCTCAGCGTTTCCGCACGCAAGTCTGGTCATAGATTTAAATCCAGGGCCAATTAATTGTTTTACTTGAGGTAAAGAATCTACCATATCGCCTAAAGCAATGCTCAATACCAAAGCCAAATGACTAGTAAGAGCCACTCCGCGATCGTGAGTTTCAGCGTCCATCACTACTATCTTGGCTCCAAGATCTTTTGTGATCATGCTTTCAAGGAGTTTGGTTCTTTCGCTAGATTCACTTAAGACCCAATTGGCATCCTGGAATAGAGTCGGGAAGCTAGATTCGTAGCCTTTGTGCTCGGTGCCTGCCATAGGATGTCCAGCCACAAAATTCTCTAAGCCAAGATTTTCGGCGAGCTTGGAGATTTTAGTTTTGGTGGAAGCTACGTCTGTGATGAGAGTTTTGCTAAAAGGAATATGTTCTTGTTCTGTCGCGCGTGCTTTTGAAATCATGCTCGCGATTTGTTCGATTTGTTTTGGGATTTCGTTTTGGGTACCGCAGAGAAATAAAATATCTACATCAACGAGATCTTCTAAACTGTGCTCGCGACTTTGACTCTTGCTGACTGTCAAGATTTCGTAATCTGTGCCGCTTGCCAAGAGAGCCTTCTCTATCGATCCCCCAATAAGACCTAAGCCAACGATACCTATTTTTGTTTTTGAACTCATAAGCTAATTATAGCCTATCTCGAACGGCTCTAAGCATCTATATAGTATCTGACCGTGGTGACGACTTTTCTGCGCTTAAATCTCAGAACAGCTTTTAGCAGAAAAGCAGTTTGGTTATGAAGTAAATAATGCCAGAATTTTTTGGTTACAAACTCAGGAACGATAACCGTGATCCAGGTATTAGGGTAAAGAGTATCAAGCTCGTCTAGGTAAGTCGTGATCGGCTCTATGAGCGAGTTGTAGGGCGACGGCAAAATCTTCAGGGGTATATCAGCAGTCCATTCTGCCCAGGCGGTTTGGAGTCTTTCGGTAGCTTTTGGATCCAGATCTACGCTAACGGCTTCGACGATATCTGGATTTATCGATCTAGCGTAATTCAGAGCAGAAAGAGTAACTTTACTTAAAGAAGATACTAGTACTAAAACTACTTGCTTAGACGGTGAGCTAAAATCTGTGACATGCTGAAGCGAGATTTGCCTTGCAATGCTCTCGTAGTGGCTTCTTATAGCTCTAAACATCATGACTATAATCGGAATAACTACTACAATTAGCCAAGCTCCCTCAAAAAACTTTTCGTAAGTAATCAGCAACATCACTAGAGCGGTTACCAGCGCGCCAAATCCATTAATAAAAGATTTTTGTATCCAGCCTTTTTCTTTTACTCTGAAATGATGCACAACAATTCCGACTTGAGTAATGGTAAAAGAGATAAAAACGCCGACAGCATACATAGGAATTAGAGCGTGAGTATCACCGTGAAAGGCAGTGATCAAGATTAAAGAAAAGAAACCAAGCATTTTGATTCCATTGTTCAAAACCAATCTATCACCGATGTTCATCAGCTGGCGAGGTAAGAATCTATCAGAAGCAAGAATATTTGCGATTCTAGGAAAATCTGCAAACGCAGTATTCGCCGCCAAAACCAAAACGACAAGAGTCGAGAACTGCATGATGTAGTAGCTTACGCTTCCATAGCCTAGTACTTGACCTGCGATTTGTGAAATCATCGTTTCACCTTCTTTTGGCATGATCTGGAATTTAAAAGCTAAGTAAGTAGTCCCAAACATAATGGCAGAGAGTAAAGCGCCCATGATTAACATAGTGGCGTTGGCTTTTTTGTAGGAGGGTTCCTTAAATGCTTTTACACCATCTGAAACAGCTTCAATACCAGTAAGACCGACGCATCCGTGCGAAAAAGCTTTTAGGAAAATTAATATAAAAGCGACAGAACTAAAATCCAGACCGGCTTTGCTGGTTTCTTGCTTGTTTAAAATATAACTTGAAGGTTCTTGCAGAAGTCCAGTAATTATTAAGCCTAAGATGCAAGCAAGAAAAATATAAACTGGAACAGCAAGAATTTTGCCAGATTCTTTTTGACCTTTTAGATTTATGGTGGTGATAAATAAAACAGCTAGAATGCACATGCTGACAGTCGCTGATCGAGGTATGACTCCAGTGGATGTAACAGCCGCTATTCCCGCACTCACCGATACTGCTACCGTTAAAACGTAGTCAGTAAGCAGTGCCGCGGCTGTAATATGGCTGGGCAGAACTCCCAAATTTTCTTTAGCAACAGTGTAAGATCCGCCTCCCTGCGGGTATTCCTCGATAACTTGCCGGTAAGAAAGAATCACAATACCGACAAGAAGAATAATCAAGCTGATTATAAAAAGTGAAATAAAATTTGCAGATGGAGAAAGATAGGTCCCTGATAAAGCGATCAGTAATTCATCTGTAGCGTAAGCAGTAGAAGAAAGAGCATCAGATGAAAATACAGCAAGCCCAAGAGGTATGTTTAGTTTTTCGTGCTCGATTCTTTGGCGGTGAAGCGGAGCTCCAAAAATAAAATATTTGATTTGATTATAAAGGCTCATGAGATTTTGTTCTTAGTGACTAATTTATTGTACTAGTAATACCACTGCCATAGCTGCTATGCCTTCTTCTCTACCGATAAAGCCAAGTTTTTCAGTAGTAGTGGCTTTTAGATTAATTTGACTGAGGTTGATTTTTAGAAGTTCAGCAAGTTTATTTTTTATTTTTATTTTATAAGGAGAAATTTTTGGTTTTTCAGCAAGTATGGTCAGATCGATATTGCCGATTTTGAAGTTTTTGGAATTTATTAATTCCATGGTTTGCTCAAGGAGCTTAGTGCTAGCAATTCCGGAATATTTAGCATCGGTGTCTGGAAACAGCTCGCCAATGTCTCCCATTCCAGCCGCGCCTAGAAGAGCGTCAATAAGAGCGTGAATCAAAACATCAGCGTCAGAGTGCCCTGCAAGCAAGTGAGTGTGCTTTATTTCGACACCACCCAAAACCAGATGTCTTTGTGAGCGCTCTGGGTATTTTTGCTTATACTCTTCAAGAGTTATTAGGGGGTGTACGTCAAATCCGTTTCCGACTTGCATATTATCAGAATACAACAAAATCAACTGGCATAACCTGATTCTAATTGTAATATTGTTACAATTAGACTGGGCGAAATAAGGTTTTTTCTGGTTCTAATTGTAATATTGTTACAATTAGACTGGGCGTGAATAGGTATTACGAATGGCTTAAGTGGGTTTTTAGACCTGGTAAGAACAGAAAAACTAGTTTAGACTATTTAATGAGGTTTATTTTAAAAATGTCAAAATCCAGAAATACCAAACTATTTTTTGTAATTCTTACTGTTTTATTTTTTGCAGTATCCGAATTAAAAGTTTATTCAGCAGTAGCATCTCTGCGAGATGTTCCTCAGAGTCATTGGGCAAGAGATTCAGTTAAGACTCTAGTTGAAGATTATGGTTTTATGCAAGGAGATCATA
>JBILGG010000079.1:0-6004 GCA_044351165.1 Candidatus Caenarcanales bacterium
CAAAATCAGCTCTACAATAGGGTAATGCCAGGGAATGCGAGCTGAGCATTTGGTGCATTTGCCTTGCTGGAGCATAAAACTAATAATGGGAATTTTTTCTAAAATACTCAGCGGATGCTTACATTCAGGGCAATAGGAGCCAGGGCTTAGCACCGACAAATTAGCTGGAATGCGATAAATTAAAACATTAGTAAAACTGCCAAAAAGCAGAGCCAAAAGGGAATAAAAAAAGAGTTGCAGAATCAAGACAATAATAATTATATAGTTTTTTTGGGACTTGGCACCAATCTGGGTGATAGAGAAAAAAATCTAGAGCAAGCAATTAGCTTGATTAGTGAAAATCCTGCTGTGATTTTTTTGAAACAATCAAGCTGGCGAGAAAATCCAGCTATAGAGAATGCTGGTCCTGAGCCATTTTTAAATGGTGTTATCAAAATCAGTACCACTCTTAGTCCGCGTGATTTACTGAATTTTATTTTATCGGTAGAAGAAAAAATTGATCCTGATAGAAATAATCGAGGTCGCAAACAAGCGCGTCTAATTGATATTGATATCTTGCGTTATGGTGAGCTAAATATAAACGAAGATGGGCTTGTAATTCCGCACCCACGCATGCTTGAGCGAGATTTTGTGATGATACCTCTTAATGAGATCGAAGCAAGCGATTACGCTGAAGAAATAATTCAAAAAGCTTCTAGTGGCGAGGATCTAAAAAAACTGGTCAAAAAATGCCAAGAAAAAATCAAAAACATAATGCGGTCTAATCAGAATTTTTTTATAAGAGTTATGAACTTGGCGGATATTGATCAAGTTTATGCCATCCACCAAAAATCTTTTGGGCAGACGATTTGGTCGCGGGACGCACTGGTTAATGAACTAAGCATGAGCTACGCAATTTACTATGTAGCTTACCGCGGGAATAAAATTTTGGGTTTTGTGGGGACTTGGTTTGTTGCTGGCGAAGTACAAATTCACAGCCTGGCGGTAGATGAAAATTATCGCGCTAATAAAATCGGTGAAAGCTTAGTAGCTATTTGCGTGGATACTGCTCTGGAGAACCATGTGACGCGCGCGATTCTAGATGTGCGCGAATCTAATATCAAGGCACAGAACCTTTATAAAAAATTTGGTTTTAAGCAAGTCGGCATCCGCAAGCAATACTATCCAGACAAGGAAAACGCTCTGCTTTTTAGCATTGATAACTTATTTAATTTTGAGGTGCTTGAAAATTATTATGAATTGCTTGAGAGCCTAGAAAAGAATTTAAAAAAAACTAATTAAGCTCTTCTTGACGCAAATTCATAGCTTGAACAAGTTTGGTTTGGTCTTTTGCAATCACAGTCTCCAAGCAGCTTTGGCGGGCACCGCGCTGACCTTGGTAATTACTTTTGCCGTGTTTTTTCTTACCATATGGATTCATCACAGCTAGATTTTTTATAAAAATCATTTGAGCAATAGGCTGACCTGCTTGCAAAGTGAGCGGTGATTTGCCTTGGTTAGTGAGTTCTACGACTCCCTCGCCTTCAAACCCACTGTCAAAAAGACCTGCTGACTCCACGTAAAGTCCCAGGCGCGCCCACGAACTCTTGCCTTGCAAAACCCCATGAATATTGCTTGGGAAGTAAAAATACTCTCTAGTAGTAGCAAGCACAAAATCTCCCGGAGCCAAAACCACATAATCAGCATTAAAAGTCTCAAAACTCCCATCGGGACGCTGACGAGCAAAATCTTCTGCCAAGTGCACATCCAGACTATTTGGCTGAATAGCAGAATCCTGGTAGTTATCAATTTTTAAAATACCCAAAATTAAAGAAAGCCTAATCTGCCAATCGACAAGATTACCAGGCGCAATAAAAATCAAATGAATAAAATAAAACAAAATCAAAGATGCAACAGATAAAATCGCTAAAAACATACGGGTCTATTCTAGCAAGCCTGTTTGCTGTCCAGTATATTAAATTAAATTAAGAAACTTGATGATTGCGCTTGGGCACTGGGTTTTTCAGCGAATACTCAAACCAAGTATACTCGAGATATGCAGGGTTTAAAGTTTTTCTTTTTATTGATTTTACTAACCAGTTTTAATTATCTATCAGCAAAACCGCCTTCTGGAAGTAATTGGAGACTGGTTTTGGACGAAAATTTTGATAGTTTTAATTCTGAGATTTGGTCCAAGACCGCTCCTCATGGGGCATTGAAAGTCGGTAAAACCAAAGCAATAAACTTAGAAGAAAATACTTATGTCCAAAATGGAGAATTAGTTTTTATTTCCAAAAAACAAAAACTAAAAATGATAAATCCAAAAGGCAAAACCATAAAAGCTAAATATTCGACTGGTTACGTTAATAGTTACGGAAAATTTACTCAAAAATACGGATATTTTGAGGCACGCATGAAATTACCGACCAGTAAAGGTTTACATAGCGCTTTTTGGTTAATGCCAGATAGAGGTCTCAAACCCGGTCAAATAAACGATTACAAGCTAAGAAAATCTACAGGAATTTTAGATGGAACCCAATCAGGATACACCGGCAAAGGCATGGAGCTAGATATTATGGAGCACCTGACTAAGTGGGAAGCTAATAAATTTCTTGGGGCAATTCACTATTTCGACAGTGGAAAAGATATGATAAATAAACTTAACTATCACCAAATCAAAACCAATCCCAACGATTATCAAACTTTTGCCTTACTCTGGAAACCCGCTCTGCTAGCGTGGTACATTAACGATCAAGAAGTTTGGCGATTTGAATCAGCGAGAGTTCCAGATGTGCCGATGAGTATAATTTTAAATACCATGGTCGGAGGCTGGGCTGGTCACATTGATTCCAAAAAACTTCCTAGCTATACCTATGTAGATTACGTGAGAGTTTGGGAGGAAGTGAATCCTTAATATCTTTGATAGGCGGATTCCGCCTCAAAAATCGTTTTTCAGCGAATCCTAAATAGCAGCTAAAAGCTCGTTAGTCACTACATCTGAGCCTAGTAAATTTCTCAGCTCGTCTACTTTTGATGATTTGGCAAGAACATCTTCGATACGAACATTACCTTTTTTATAAACCTCTGCAAGAGAAGCTTCAAGAGTCTGCATACCTTCTTTACGTCCTGTCTGAATAGCAGAATAGATTTGTGAAGTTTTACCTTCACGCACCAAATTAGCTATCGCGGGAGTAACCACCATAATCTCCATCGCCATAACGCGCCCGCCTGCATCCTTCTTGGGGAGCAGGGTCTGAGACAGAACGGCTTTTAGAGAGTTAGAGAGCTGAATGCGGATTTGAGTCTGTTGTTCGTGCGGAAACACATCGATAAGACGATCAATAGTAGTCGCCGCTGAGCTAGTATGCAGAGTTCCAAAAACCAAGTGACCGGTTTCTGCCGCTGTAACAGCTAGAGATATAGTCTCAAGATCTCTCATCTCACCTATCAAAATTACATCCGGATCCTCTCTGAGAGCGGATCTTAAAGCCGCACTAAAACTATGAGTGTCGTTACCGACTTCGCGCTGATTAATAAGAGATTTCTTGGATTTGTGCACAAACTCGATAGGATCTTCAATAGTTAAAATATGCTCGGCACGATGAGTATTAATCCAGTCGATAATCGCAGCTAGAGTTGTGGACTTACCAGACCCAGTAGGACCTGTCACCAAAACCAATCCCCGAGGAAGTTTTGCAATATCTTTAGTCGTGGCAGGCAAGCCTAATTGCTCTAAGCTAGGAATTTTTTCGGTAATAATTCTAAGCGCGGCCGCGTATCCGACTCTATCTTTAAACACGTTAATTCTAAATCTACCTAAGCCTTCAACACCATACGCTAAATCCAATTCATGAGTGCTTTCTAGAATTTCTTGTTGGTGCTTATTCAAAAAGCTATAGCAAAGAGTTTTTACTTGATCTTTTGTAAGAGGCGCAAAATCAAGTCTTTGGAGAACACCATTTACCCTTAGAATTGGAGGTTCGTTAGTAGCAATGTGCAAATCGCTTGCACCATTATCAAGAACTAATTTAAGTAGTTTTTCGATCATAATTATATTATTCCCTCATTTAGCAAACATTGTCTACGAATTAGCCCCTGGTCTAGATAATCATTTGGCAGGTATTCTTACAATCAGCCCTGTCCTAGATAATCACACTGCGCGCGACGGAATCATGATCTAGATAACAGCAAAGGCAGGGGAGCACGCGCAGATCACTCACTAAACGGCTTTAAAGACCTTATATCCAGTTTCCAGCAGAGCGCTTGGATCATTTTCATCAGTCTGTAACATGAGAAAATTTCCCTTGTATTTAGCGACCAGATACCAATAGGTGCCATCTTTTAATAGAAGCTGACAGAGCGCACCAGTGCCAAGCTCTTTTGAGTTTTCGTTATTACGATTAAAAACCTGTATAAGAGTCTCGCGCGGATAACCCTCCCAATGAAACACCGTATCGTGAAGAACATTTCCTTGTTTATCAGTGCACATGGCTCCGCTTATTTTAGGAGTGATATTCGTAAGTAGAGCATTTTCAATATTCTCTAGTTTTTCATCGCTTTCAAGATTGCCTGCTTCATAATCCTGTAAATAAAGCTCAAAGAGAGTGTTTACATCTTTTTTGAGCTCAGTAGAAATCTCTTCGCGAGGTGGTTCGACTTCAGCGGGGCGCGGCAATAAAATATCTTCGACTCTGGTTTTTCTAGGCAGTTCTATCTCTTCGCTAGGAAGGTCTTTGCGATTGAGTTCCACCCCAAAAAACAAACAAGCAACAGTGTTTAAAATTATTAGACCAATAATATTAACAGCGACCATATCAGGCATGCCACCTTCAGAAAAATCAAACGAAAAAAGTTTAAACTTAGCATCTATAGGCAAAAAACTCATTACCGAAAAACAAGAACTTATAAAAAACAAATAACGAGATCCTATGCGCAAAATCTCATTTAGACCAGCTTTTGGAAAGCTAGCCAAGACCACCAAAAAAATAAAAGACACTTCACCCAAAAATAAACTTATTAGAGGAATATCTTTTATGATCTGACTAAAAAAAGGAATCGGTGCCACCAACAGCATGGTCACCACAAATGAGTTTAACAAAAAAGATATTCTTAATTTTCTTTGGGACATAGAATATCTCTATTATAAACCAAAGTGCTCAGGCTCTAAAGCTCACTTGCAGTTCTTTTTCTAGTAATGCTTTTAGCGCAACGACCTCAGCGTCTATCGCTTCGCCGCTAAGAGTCTCGGTCTCTGACTGCCACTTAATCCTAAAAGTAGTACTTTTTTGAGCAGAAGAATCTAAGCTAGCTTCACGTCGAAAATAACCCACTAAGCTTAAACGTTTTAGATCCTTAGATTTAAACTTCTCAATAACAGCGAGGATATCACTAGCAGATATCGAATCAGAGCTATCGACAGTAATATCTCTCTGGATAATTGGAGTATTAGCAATAGGTCTAAATTTGGGTTCAGAGAAGCTCGGCAAAACGCTTTCGAGCACATAGGTCTCGGTAGGTAAGTCCCACTCCTTACAAACACTCGGGTGGAGCTTACCAATTGTAGCTAATTGTTTTTTGCCCTGCATGACCTTTGCAGAAATCCCTGGATGCAAAAACGAACTAGCCTTAGAATCCTCATCCAGATTGATAAATTTGGATTTTGGGAAGATGTTTTCGATTAATGTTTTCAGCACGAAAAAATTCTCAGCAAGAGTCCTAGGCTTCGCTTGAGTCCAATCGTTTTGGGTTTTAACTAAAATTGCTGAGATACCAGGCTCTTCTTTAAAAGAATTTAGATCCGGTCCCATCGACAAAAAATTATAAGTTTTACCAATCTCAAAAAGTTTAATATCACTAGTTTTATCATAGGAATAATTGCGACTAGCGGCTTGAATCAAGCCTGGGATGAGGGATTGACGAAGTACACGATGCTGGCAAGAAAGAGGATTATCCATTTCAATTTTTAGGTCATCATAAGTTTTAGATTTATCAGGCACACAAAAAGGGGAAAGACTTGCCGATTTTT
>JBILGG010000081.1:0-5902 GCA_044351165.1 Candidatus Caenarcanales bacterium
AGCTGAGGTATCAGAATTCTTAGTCTCTGTGGTGGTTTCAGCAGGCTGAGTAGGTTTATCTTGCAGGGCTGAGCCAGCGTTTCCTTTCATCATCTTTTTAAGACTACTAATTACCATTTACGCTTAACATTATACTGAGTTGGCGCTAAAAAGTATTAACTTTTTTCATTTTTTGGTAAATTTGGGGAAATTACCTGGTTGATTTCACCCAATCTGGTTGAATTTGTTTTTTCAACTTCATTTATAAGATTTAAATTTGATTCATTCTCCTCAAAGCTTCTTCCTAACGCCATTTGAGCCCAAGCATGCATATATGCAAGCTCCTTAGGGATAGGATTATGCCGCGATGATTTGGCGCGAACTACAGTAATTTTTGAGTGAGGATGATTATCATCACTAGATTTCCAACTCTCGTCGTTGCGCTGATAGAGATGCTTCCAAGGAACTGAATCGTAACTCAAGTCGCTTGATGCTGCGTGATCTTCGCCGTGTACTTTGTAGTGCACTGTTAATCCCTTAAATCCATGACCTGCAAAAAAAGCTTCGCAAGTGTTGTGTGTGATTTCATTAAGCTCAAGATCTGATTTTGGATTTACCAAGTATTGATCCGTACAAAACCAATCTTTAAAACTATTTTCTGCTTTTATTTTTTTTGCGGCTACGACTTGCTCTGGCGGACCGGTATTTATAATCTCGTCTAGAAGCGGCTCGTATTGGGTAATTAATGAAACAGCATCAGGCTCGACATTAAAAGTATTGGTTTCTTTGTCGAGACAAAACATTGTAACAGCCTTGTAATGATCTTGGCGTAAGGCTTTGCGGATATGAGACATAGGCTCGAGAATTTTTGCTTTTGGATCAGATTTGCTTTTGCTAAATTTTAATCCCTCTTTTTCCCAGTCAGAGACACAGTTTCGACCGGCTTTACCAAAAATTCTTCTAATCCAGCCGAAGAAAAAATTTGACCAAGAATTATTACATAGCTCTTTATAGGCTGTTGGCCCGTCAGAGACTATCATAAGTCTTTTACCCTCTTTATCTAAAAGAGCTTGGTTATTAGTGTTTGAGCCAATTTGAAATCTTTTTAGAATTTTTTGAATTTCTGGGCTATTTGCTCGAGGGTCAGATTTTTCGATTTTTTTAAATTCAAGATTTTCGGCTCTTAGAGGATTATTAAAGCTATAAGCTGGCGCATGAAGCTCTGTTTGATTTTTTGTTCCAGAATTTTCACCAGATTGGGCGTTTGAAATAATAGATGTATTATTTTTGGCCCCGGAAATTGTCGATACCTGTGGGCTTGGAACTTCTGATTTTTTTTTGAGTATCCCCAACATTTTTTAATGATTTTTTTATATACTTCAGATTTTATCAAAAAAAACGACTCGTGTCTAGACGATTTGCCTCCTAAACTTAACTATTAATCAATATTTACTTGCTGAAAACCAATTGTGGCTAGTGTTATAATTCTTTTTCTGCATGGTCACAAAATCACAAAAGGAAACAACCGTTAGCGAACTTAAAGAAAAGTTCAGCAAGGCTAAATCGGTATATACTACTCAACAGCTTGGCCTCAGCGTCGCTGCGATAACTAAGTTGCGCCGCGAGATCCGCCCTATGAGCGCAGATTTCAAGATCGCAAAAAACACACTTTTTAGAATTGCTGCAGAAGGTACTCCTTTTGAAGCTCTGACAAAAGAATTAAAAGGTCCAAGTGCGTTAGTTTTTTGTTATGAAGACACTATTGCGCCTCTTGGTAAAGTTAAAAAGTTTTCAACCGATAATAAAGACCTGGTTTCTATCCAAGGTGGAGTTCTTGAAGGAGAGCTTCTTGATCAAGCAAAAGCTTCACAAGTCGCAAGCTTACCTTCTAAAGATGTTTTATTGAGTCAGATTGCAGGAATGTTGGTCCAAAACACACAGTCTATTGCTTATATTTTAAGCCAGCTTGGAGAAAAAGAAGATCAAGCTAAATTACTAAAAGATTTTATCGTCGCTAACTCACCAGTGGAGAGTGCTTCTAACAGTGACGAAACAAACGAGGGACAAGCATAAGGAGATTATCATGGCAAAAGTAGCAGAAGTATTAGAATCAATCGCAAGCCTAACCGTTCTTGAAGCGGCAGAGCTTAAGACAATGATGGAAGAAAAATTTGGAATCACTGCAGCAGCAGGCGTTGTAATGGCGGCTGGAGCTGGCGGTGGAGCAGAAGCAGCAGCAGAAAAAACAGATTTCACTGTAGAACTTACTGCTGGTGGTTCTTCTAAGATCGGTGTTATCAAGATCGTTCGTGAGATCACAGGTTTAGGTCTTAAAGAAGCAAAAGATTTAGTAGAAGGCGCACCAAAACCACTAAAAGAAAAAGTGGCTAAAGCTGACGCTGAAAAAATGAAAGCCCAACTCGAAGAAGCTGGTGCTACAGTTACTCTTAAGTAATAAAATTTTAACGGCTAAAAAGAGATGAAACGCCCCTTTTGGGGCGTTTTGTTTTTTTGATTTATAATAAAGATATGGGTTCTAGAGGAATGGAATTAGGCGGCGATTTAGACAACTTGGCTTATAGCAAGCCAGAAGAGTTTGACGCTAATCTCAAAAAGTTTTGTGCGACCAAAAACGTCAAATCAGATACTGCTATGAGATGGGCTTTACAGCGCGCGATGAATGAAGAACAAAGAAAATTCATCAAATCCAAATTAGATGAGTTTTATAAAAGTGGAGCGGCTTTGATTTAGTCACCCAGGTATAAATGACTTATTACATAACAACCCCGCTTTTTTATGTTAATGACTTGCCTCATATTGGAAGTGCGTATCCTACTATAGTTTGTGATTTTATTGCTAGCCACATGTTACAACGAGGCGAGCAAGTAGCCTTCCTGACTGGCACTGACGAGCATGGGCAAAAAATCGAGAAAGCTGCTGAGGATAATGGTAAAACTCCCCAGGAGCATTGCGATTATATATCTGGTGAGTTTAAAAATCTCTGGAAACTTCTAGATATAAATTTTGATTATTTTATTCGCACCAGTGATCCGGTTCACAAACAATTTGTGCAAGATTTTTTTAAGCGAGTACAAGCGAACGGTGATATTTACGAAGGTGAGTATAAGGGTTTGTATTGTGTGAGCTGTGAAGATTTTTGGCTGGAAAAAGATCTTGAAACCCAATCCCAGAACGTGTTCCATTGCCCTACTCACAAGAGACCTGTCGAGCAATACTCGCAAAAGAATTATTTTTTTAAATTATCTAAATACCAAGATCATCTAGAAAAATATTTTCAAGAGAATCCGGATTTTGTCTCTCCTGAGTACAGAAAAAACGAAGTTATGGGCTGGATAAAAGAAGGTCTTAGAGATTTTCCTATATCGCGAACTAATTTAAGCTGGGGAATTCCTGTGCCTGGCGACACCGACGGACAAATTATTTATGTTTGGTTTGATGCGCTATTGGGCTATTTATCTGGGCCAGGAGCTGATTTGGATAAGTTTTGGCAGAGTGATGATTCTTGCAAAATAACTCATATTATCGGAAAAGATATTCTGAGATTTCATGCGGTTTACTGGCCTGCAATGCTCATCTCTGCTGGGTTTCCGCTACCTAAAAAAGTTTTTGGGCATGGATTTTTGACTAAAGATGGTACTAAGATGGGTAAGACTCTGGGTAATATTATTGATCCAATCGCTCTGGCTGAGAGCTTCGGAGCGGAGTCAGTAAGATATTATTTTTTAAGAGAGATTGTTTTTGGCAGAGACGGCGATTACACCGACGAGAGTTTTATAACACGCTTGAATACTGATCTTGCTAATAATCTAGGTAATTTATTAAGCAGATCACTAAAACTGATCAATAAATATTTTAATGGTGTGATCCCTGATGTGAGCCTCGATCCTAATATCCAAGAGCTTTTTGAGAAGCTTGTCGTCAATTTTCAAAAGAACATAGATGATATAAATCCTTTTTTTGGTTTTGAAGAACTTTTTAAAAATCTCGATCAAGTAAATACCATGATTAACGAAGTCGAGCCCTGGCGCATCCTAAAAGCCGCTGATCCAGGCAGTCCTGAGTGGGAACGTGCCGCCTGCTCACTTGCTAGCTCTGCCTATGCTTGTTATTATTCTGCTTTTTTATTAGCGCCCGCTATGCCAAAGTTTGCTTTGCGCATACTTCACAATCTCGGTTTTTCTACCAACGATACTCTTGATAAGCGTAAGCTGATGCAAGAAGTATTTGCCTTAAAAGCTCTTAGCGTCAATGTTCTTAAGAATCACAAGATTGCCGAAAATGTAGAGCCTGTTTTTTCGCGCTTAGAACTAGCACAGACTGTTTGAGATGTTGAGATTTTTTTATTTTTTATATTATATCGCTTGGTCTTTAGCTATTCCGTTTTTGGTAATTTTATCCAAGACCCTAGTCCCTAAATGGCATGCAGGATTGGACAACAAGCTTGGTAAGCTGAATCCAGAGGATTTCCCAGATTTAGCTAAAGCCAAAAAATCTCTTCAGCCCACTCGGCACTTGCAAGGTCCGATTTGGTTTCACGCTGTTTCGGTCGGTGAGCTAAATGCACTAATTCCTTTGTTGAGATTTTTTTCGGGTTTAAGAATTGTTTTGAGCGTAACTACACAGACTGCTTATCAATTAGCCCAAAATAAATTACAAGATGATCTGGAAAACAATAGAATAAAGCTTTTTTATATGCCTTGGGATCATCCTGAAATTATCCAAAAAACTCTTTTGCGAATTCGTCCCTGCGCTATAATCCTTATGGAAAGTGAGATCTGGCCTGCTCTATTACTGGAGTCTCAAAAGCTGGGTATCAAGCTTGCCATAATTAACGCCAAACTTTCTGATAAATCTCTCAAGCTGTACCAATTATTACCCCAAGTTTTTTATCCGATATTTAAGACTCTGGATCTGGTTCTTTGTCAGTCACCAGCTGATAGTCGAAAATATCTCACCATGAGGGTCCCAAAAGAAAAAATTTTTATGACTGGCAATATGAAATTTTCTGCTTTGCCTTCTAAGTCAACCGTTGAAGCTCTGCAATTTAGAGAATTAATTGGTTATAGAAATAATGACTTGGTAATAACTTGCGGTAGTACTCACGAAGAAGAAGAGGCTCTCTTGATCTCGATTTTTCAGGAGCTAAAGACACTGTATCCTAATCTAAGATTGGTTTTGGCGCCAAGACATCCAGAGCGATTCAGTACCGTTGAGGATTTTATCAATTCAGCAGCGAAGCTAGTGCCCATTAGATTGAGCAAGTTAAAAGAATCGATAAACGCTCGCGCTAGATTGAATCTCGAAAAAAAAGCTAGTATTTCCGATATCCTAAAAGCAGTCCAAGAGACCGATGATTATGAAGATCTTGATAATCTCAAGGTCAGCTCCGCAAATGATGTAATTCTAGTGGATACTATTGGAGATTTAATGGATGTATTTGCGATATCTAATATTGCTGTTGTCGGCGGTACATTTAATGAAAAAATTGGCGGACACAATGTGCTAGAACCTGCTAGCTGTGGGATTCCTGTGGTAGTGGGACCTTTTTATCATAAAAATAAATTTATGGTTGAAAGCCTCGAGGAAGCTGGTGGAATTAAGATCGCAGAAGCAAAAGAAGATATTCGTATAATTATAGATTCATTAATCAAAAATGCTGATTTGCGAATCTTAATGGGAGCCCAAGCCAAAAACCTTACAGAAAAGCACAAAAAAATATCTTTTAATGTCGCTGAAAAAATCAAATCAGAATTGCTAAACTTATAAGCATAAGAGCTAAATGAATTTAATTAATAAACTAATTTCATTTCCATACCAATGTGCTCATGAGCTTCATAAGTCTTTTTATGCCCTTAAAATCCTAAAAGCCCAAAAGCTCCCCAAGTTTTCTATCGTAGTAGGT
>JBILGG010000083.1:0-5862 GCA_044351165.1 Candidatus Caenarcanales bacterium
AGAATATGTTAATAAGACCTTTCAAATGTTAAACGCGCTCAAAAACATAAGCACGCTTCTGCCGCGACTAGATTTAATGAATGCGTTTGGACATGGACTTGATTTTATAATGCCAGTAGTAACACCGATGAAGGACTTCTATCTGGCTCGGGGCGCGCCTTTGGGGCTTTATGTCGGCGCGCATGCCATGAATATCATAAACGAAAAAGAAAAATTTTCTAGCCTTCAAGAGTATTTTGATCACATAAAAACTGCTCTTAAAAAAACTTTTAAAAATATTACTCAGCAGGGTTTTTCGCTGAAGAAATTTCTTGCGCACGAAACAGCTTTGATGGGAGTCACATCTTCCTTTCTATGTTTATTGGGAGTGGGTTTGTGGAAGCCGCTTGAAGCTCTGATCGGACCTGCGGGTCGTTCGATAGCGGCGTTTTTGCGTGATAGTGGGGGATTTTTACAAGGGCTTGAAGGCATGAAACCCGGTCACCTAGCTTCTGGAAGAATCTATTTTGCGCTATCTGGTTATAGCCAATTTATTGGAGCCTTCTGTAACCTGCTCGCTGAGACCGTTATGCAAGGTTCCAAATCAGCGCTAGATCCTTTTAGTTTTGCTTTTTCGGGATTGGGGCGCTGGCTATTTAGAATATCTAATGATAAAGGCGAAGCAGGTTTCCAAAACGCCTGATCATTCTCTGGAGCTGGTGCCAATCCAAAAAACTGATATTATTAATTTATGACCGATACAAATTTTTTGCTTATAGGTTTTGGAGTTACGATTTTTGTGCTTCTTGCAAATTTTTTATTTTTCTTCGGGATTCCGCTGATAGTCTGGCAATTACAAAAACCAAAAAAGTTAGATAGCTAGTTCTTTACGTTTACTATTTTGTCCCTCAGTAGTTTCAGTAGTCACTTGAATTTCAGAATCTGGTTTAGCTAGTAATCTAGCAAAATTTTCGCGATGTTCACTTACTAATTGATTAGCGCCTCTAAGGGTATTTGGTCTTCTTGGATTACAAGCGACATCAGAAACAAGAGCAATTTTTTTAGGTCTTTTTAGTTTATAAACAGCTCGTAGTAATTGAGGATTCAGGTGTACGTCTTTTGCTTCAGGACTACCGCAAATTACTTGCAGAGTCACATTCGGGTCATGCAGAGCATAGTATCCAATCCCAAAATCATCTTTATTATCGGTCCCCTCTATACTCTTAGGATCCAAGAGCATTTTAATCTGGTCGTCAGTTATACAGCGAGCATCTTTAATATCTTTATGCAAAAACATAGCGTTACCCCAATGAGTAACTGTTTTTACACCATGCTTCTTAAATGCTTCCTTGGCTTGAGTGTAAGTTGCTTTACTATGTCCGTAGCTTACTAGTATTCCTTGGCTTTTGAGATATTTGGTGATTTTTCCGCTTGGATCCATGGTTGGGCAGAGAGTCCACATTTTTATAAGCCCCGGATACTTCTCTACCAGCGCTTTTACCGTTTTTAGATTCTGAAACACATTTGTATGTTCTTTGGGATGAACACCTTCTTGGCTAATTAACCCGCCTTCGATATGAACCCCCCTTATATACGCAAGCCTTTTCTGGTGAGCTTCAGCTTCAGAGCCATAGTGTTTTTTCCTAAATTCTTGGATTCTTGCCAGATTGGAATGAAACTCATCTATTGAGCTGGAAATTAGTGTCGGATAAAAAGCAAGAATACCTTTTTGGAATTGATATTCACTAAGCTTTTTTATTTCAGCGAGCTTCGGGCATTTCCAAAAATCACAATTTATACTTTTTCGTGCGTTAAAATACCCGTTAACATGAGGATCAAAATAAACATATTTACCCTCTTTGTTTGTTCTTATGTTCATAGCGGGACCAGAGTGGTTCGACCCCTGTCCCGGCGAAAATCTTCTATAAAGATTAATATTTGTTTTCAGACACAATAATAGTAACATTTTTTTCAACAAAGCAAAACTAGATAAGACGCTCGTCCGGCAAAGGTTATCAAAAACCGATTAAAACCCCTAAAAATCGGGAATAATATAATCATGAAAATTCTTGTTTTAGTGTCTCAAACTCCCGACACCACCACCAAGGTAGTTATCTCCGCTGATAAAAAATCTCTTGATGAAACCGGAGTAACTTGGATTTTGAATCCTTACGCGGAGTTTGCCATTGAAAAAGCACTCAAGCTAAAAGAAGCAGACCCAGCTTTTGATGAGATCATCTTAGTTGCTATGGGTCCAGAACGCACTACCGAAGCGCTTCGCCAGGGTTTAGCCATGGGAGCAGATCGCGCGATCTTAGTAAAATCTGACAGCACTAATACTAAGTTTTTGGCTGAAACGATTAAGGCCATAAATCCCGATTTAATTCTGGGCGGTAAAAAATCTATTGATACCGAGTCTAGCTGGACAGAAGCAGGAGTCGCTGCTGAATTGGATTTGCCGTATATTCACTGCGCTAATAAGCTGGAATGGCAGGCTCCAAATTTACTTGCCAGCCGTGAAATTTCTGGCCAAACCCAATGTTTTTCTCTTTTGTTACCAGCTTTTGTCACTTGCGATAAGGGTAATGATGAGCCGCGTTACGCATCGATAATGGGTATTATGAAAGCTAAGAAAAAACCTCTAGAGATGATGGACTCTACAGCCATTGATAATATTGGGATTCAGGTCCAGTCGGCGGAAATTCCACCGGCGCGCGGTCAAGTTAAGATTTTTGATGGTACTAATGCCGAAGCGGCACTAAAACTTCTCCAGGCTCTGCGCGATGAAGCTAAAGTGCTGTAAAAACCGCATAGGCATTTGCTAGAATAAAGATTTAGATTTAAAATTAAGCTATAAATGGCTACTCAGCTTACCAAAAAAATACGTTATCCAAAACTCATCAATGCTGAGATTGATAGTTATTTGCTCAAAAAAAATCTAGTACCTCAGACCGTCAAGCGAAGTGCCAATAAAGAATTTATTTACTTTACAGCTTTTTTTGTAAGTGTTTTGTTTTTGGGCTTTAGTTTTTCGGTCGGTAATTTATCGGAAACCCAAATCGAATTTTATAATCAAGTCCTTAATTCAGTTCCGTTTTTTGATTTTAAAATTTCCCAAAACCTAATTAATGATCTTAAGCCCGATAAACCGGTCATGGGTACTTTGTTTGCGGGGAATTTTTTGTTTTTAGGATTTATCCTTATAGATCTTTTTAGAAAAGAAGAAATCAAAAGCGATGGTTCAAAAGATCTATTTAAAGAATCAAGTTCAGCGTCTTTTGCTTTGCATATTTTGGTGCTATTACTAATTTTGACTAGCTTGCTTCTCACTTGGCAACCGCGTCCGCAAGTAAAAGTAACCTCGATTGAATTTATTCCTACCCAGACCCCGTCGCGCAAAAAACCTCCCAAATCCGTTACTAGAAAAGCAGATAAGCAATCTATCGACGCAGGAAAAAACGATCCCAAAAAAAAAGTTTCGCCCAAAACCTCTCAAGGAGGCAAGCCCAGTCTCCCCTCGGCTCAGCCTAAGCCAGCAGAGCCCAAGCCCGGTCCCAAAGCGGCTTTGCCTAAGCCCAAGCCTGTTACTGATATCCCGGCCCCGAGTCCAGCACCTTCTCAGCAACCAGTCCCAGCTCCAGCGCCAAGCGCCCCGAGACCGATAGCCGCACCCCGCCCAAAGGCAATCAGGGACGCAGTTGCACCCTTGGATGGTAGTGCTACTCAGAGTAAAGCTTTACCTCGTTTGATGGATTACGGATCTTCAAGCTCCTCTGATGCCCGCAGTGGAAGCACTGGCGTCCCTGCCCCTAAGACTAGCTCCCAGAGCGGTGCGGGCGGTACTAGAGGTAATGATTTGGTGTCAAGATTATCATCAATTCCAAGAGCCCCGGACGCTCTATCTGGCTCAGGGACAGGAGGAGCTTATGGTACGCCTGGCAATCCCCCTCCTAATGCTTATCCTAATCAAGCTCCGAGCTTAGCAGCTCAAGCTGAATTAAATATGGGTC
This sequence comes from Candidatus Caenarcanales bacterium, assembly GCA_044351165.1. GTDB lineage: Bacteria > Cyanobacteriota > Vampirovibrionia > LMEP-6097 > LMEP-6097 > JBEAYS01. Next base: position 3,990 of record JBILGG010000083.1, read on the forward strand.
CTTATATGGCCGCCCTTCAGCGCAAAATTAAGCGCGCTTGGAAGCCCCCGCGCGGCACTGAATCTAATCGTATCGTTGCTAATTTTAAGGTGCGCAGGGATGGCTCAATCACTGATCTTAAGCTAATCGTGCAGTGTAGTTATCCCGAGGCTAATCTTGCCGCTCTAGAAGCGATTTCTAATGCTGCTCCTTTTGATCTTTTGCCGGCGGGCTCTGTCGATCCGGTGGATATAGAATTTACTTTTGACTATAATGTCTTTCAAAAGGCAAGATGGTGATAAAATAGGAGGTATAAAGGAAATTTATGGAAGGCGAAGAACAATTACTAGATGAAGGATTAGGACTAGCAGAGGCAGCGGGTTTGACAGACCAAGTTCCGGCTCTAGAACACTTTAATTTTATGGAATCTTTTTGGAGTTATTTCCAGAGTGATTTGATTTCATCAATTCCGATTACTATTTGTTCGTTTTTGTTGATAGCGGTTTTAATCGAGCGTTCTATGTTTTACGCAAAAAACAACAGAGATATTTCTATTTTTATTCATAACCTCCAAACTCAATTAGAGAAGGGTAATCTAGAAGCCGCCCAAATGCTATCTGCGCAATTAGGTAGTGTTACTGGTGAAGTCGCTGAAGAAGGCGTGCGCTTGCTTGCCGTCCAAAGAGAAGATTTCTCCCGCGCTTACGATATCACCACCAGCATCGTTACTCGTAAGCTCCAAAAATATTTACCTATCTTGGCTACCATCGGAGCTGTTGCACCTTTTTTGGGATTATTTGGTACAGTATCAGGGGTTATAAAAGCGCTATTTAGAATGTCACTTGGCTCTGAGGGAGCGTCTCTCAAGATGATAGGCGAGATCTCTAATGCGCTGATTGCTACAGGTTATGGATTATTTATAGCGATTATTGCTGTTGTTTCCTACAACCTTTTTAGTAATATCGTAAAAAGATATAACGATGATTTTATGCTTCTTAAGCTTTTGTTTCTCAGCTTTTCAAATGTGGATTTTGATACAAGTCGCATTTATGCAAGCGCTAGAGAAGAGTCGCAAGCGCCTCAGCAAGATTATTATTCACAGTCTATGCAACAGGCTCAGCAAGCACCTTCTACAGCGGACATACTTAATAACGCAAGAAGACCTAAGGATATTCAAGGTGGAGAAAAACCTCCCTACCCAGAATTTTTAAAATAAGGAAGTGATTTATGGCATTTAGCTCCGGCGGCGGGGATGATTTTTCGGAAATAAATATTACACCTCTAACGGATGTGTTTTTGATATTGTTTTTGATCATGATAGTTATCGCTCCGATGATAAACGAGACCGCGCTAAAAATAGATCCACCAAAAGCTCAGCATGGTAAGGCTATCTCTAGTAAGCAAAAAGTGATTAACCTTGAAATCTCAGCTGAAGGAGTTATTGCGATTAATGGTAAGAAGCTAGACGAAAAGCCAATCGACCCAGAACAGGTCGCTGACAAGGTTTCACTCCGCATAAAAGAAATTTTGCAAGACCCGAGCTTTAAAGACTCGCCACTAAACATCGTAACTGATTCAGAAACCAAGCAAAAATATGTCGTAGGCGCTATGGATGCCGCGGCTGGTCTTGGTCTTAGTAAGATGAATATTGTTACAGTTAGTGGAGTTTAACGAAACGGTGTAAACCGCTCCCAGACACACCCGTAATGCTTGTAATTCTTGAGTATGTAATCTCTTGTCTCTGCGTAAGGAATATCGTAAATGCCTTTTGGGGTCCCGATTATAATTTTAACTTTTTTAGAGTTTAAGCGATTAATATAGCTGGCTCCAAAAATTTCTTTTTGTTCAAGATCTTCAAAAGCTAGCATAGAATTTTTGTATTTAAAAAATAGCA
>JBILGG010000082.1:0-5862 GCA_044351165.1 Candidatus Caenarcanales bacterium
AAGATAAATCTCAAGCTTGACAATTACGTTATCCAAGAGATTGATAGGACTACGAACAAACCCAAATGGACACTGAATTCTAGCCACGCAGAAGCTACCAGCGACGAAACAAAAGCTAAGATTATTAGCCCCGAACTAAAATATTTTGGAGATGAAAAAGGATTCACCATCAGCTCAGCTTACGCAATACTCGACAAAAACACTCAGGCAGTAGAACTCGTCCAAGATGCTAGGCTCGATACTAATAACCAAAAAATAAAAATCCAAGCAGGCAAAATTTTATTTTCTGAATCCAGCTCTGTAATTGGCTTCCAGGACTCATGGCGCTTGAATACCGATAGCGGGTACGAAATCATCGGCTTAGAAGGGTCTATTACAAAAGATTTTAAGACCATTACCAGCAAAACCAATAGCACTCTGAACTCTACTAAAGATGGTATGAAATTAAATGCTGATCGCATCACTGTTAATAGCGATGCGGATTTGAGCATCGTCGCGGAGGGTTCAGCCAAGCTCGATCTTAAAAACAACCAAGAACTCCGAGCCGAAAAAATCGAAATTTATAAAAACGGCAAGATCAAAGCTCTCAATAACGTAAAAGTTGTTAGCGCTGATATGAACTGTTCCGCTCAGAGGCTTGACGTCGCACCTCACCCAAACAAAAAGCCTAAAACCGGCATCTTCACTGGCAATCCCAGCGCCACACAAAAAGGTAATACCATATTTGCAGATATTATTCGATACGATTTTGACTCTGCTCTGGTATCCTTTGAAGGGAATGTCCACTCTTAGGATTTTATTTTTTGCTTTTTGCGCAACTATGTTTTTAGTGGGCGCGCGCGCTGGAGCCTTTGACTTAGAAAAATCAAATCTAAAAGATCTAAAAATTTTATCAGCTGAAAAACTCGATTATAAAGAAGGCGATTCCGTGCTGATGGGTAATGTAAAAATCAAAATGGGCAATTACATTATTTCTGCGCCTAAGGTTTTTGTGGACTCAGACGCTAATGGGCAACCGGCTTTGGTGAGATTTGTGGAAGACGCCCAGCTCGATTCTAAGGATCTAAAAATCAAAGCACATGAAATGTTTTTTAATGTTAAGACTTCGATTTTTAGTTGTTTTGCCAGCGATGAACTTCTAGTAGAAAGTAAAATCATAGAAGCGAATAAAGAAATGCTTATCTACTCTTGGTATCAAGAATATAACCTTGACTCCGAAACTGCCTTGGTGAGAGCGTTTGACGAGAGTACAGCGCCTGGCAAAAAAGCTCCTAACGACCATTACAAGCGAGTTCATTTTTTTAGAGACGATTTAAAAATTATTTCTGATAAAATCGAAATCAATAATAAAAAAGGTAAAACCGAGTTTGTGGATTTTTTGGGTGATGTAATAGCCGTCGATACCGACAAAAGAATCGAATCCAAAAGTTTACTTTTCTTCCCAGCAAACTCAATGCTTAAAGCTAGTGAAGACGTAAAAGTTTTTTACTACGACGAAAATAAACCTACTTATCTTTTTGCAGATATAATCATTTATGAAGATAAAGAAAAAATTCTAACAGCACTTTCTGACAGGATCGAGTCCCAGAGCGAGGTTCATAGCCAAAACACCTTCGGTAAATCTCGTCAAATCACCCTGGTTCTAAACAAAAACAACAAACCAGAAAACGCCATACTCACCGGCAACGCCTTCGCTCAGCATAAAGACAAATCTCTTCTTGGACACGAAATTCTATTCGATATCCAGAACCAAAACATCAAGACTCTAGTCGGGCGCCCCAAGACCCAAATTCTCAAAAAATCAACTAATTAAAAAAACGCTGAATATTACATCTATGGAATATTCAGTAACTTAGCTTAAGCGGCTGCGTGTAAAGCTTTTAAAGCTTGACTATCTCTCATAAGACTCTGAGGATGAGCAAAATTATAAGCTGCATCACTTACTGCCTTACCTAAGCAAGAAAAAGATTTAGTTAGCTCTAATCTTGCAAGAGACACACCTGCTTGAACTAAGGATCTTGCAGGATTTCTATCCTGGCTGACTCCCAGCTGCGCTGATGAGAGACTGTTTGTAGCAGAAGCTACATTTGCAGTCGTCATAATTAATATTTTAGCATTTTTGGGGTTTAAAATTCAAGTAATGCGTGTTTAGGGGTAAAATTAAGCCCTAGACCATGAGCGAAACTACTTGTAAAAAGGGCTATTTTGGGAAATTTGGGGGGCAGTTTGTGCCTGAGACTTTAATGCCAGCCCTGCAAGAGTTTGAGCAAAACTACGAAATTTTCAAAAAAGATAATGAATTTAAAAAAGAATTGGATGGATTGCTTAGAGATTTTGTCGGCCGGCCGACTCCTCTTTATCTAGCCAAGCGGCTTTCAGAGTATTACCATAACAAGTGTAAAATCTATCTCAAGCGCGAAGATCTTAATCACACTGGCGCTCACAAGATCAATAACGCTCTGGGACAGGCTTTGATCGCCCAAAAAATCGGCAAAAAACAAATTGTGGCCGAAACAGGAGCGGGCCAGCATGGAGTAGCGACTGCGACTGCTTGTGCCTTACTTAATCTCAAGTGCAAAATTTTTATGGGCAAAGAAGATATCGCGAGGCAAGCTCCTAATGTCCAGCGCATGAAACTACTTGGAGCTGAGCTCATCCCTGTCACAAGCGGAAGCGGCACTCTAAAAGATGCGACCTCAGAAGCAATCAGGTACTGGGTTACAAACGTAGAAACCACTCACTACATCATCGGAAGCACCGTCGGCCCGCATCCTTATCCAATGGTAGTTAGAGATTTTCAAAAAATTATCGGCGAAGAATCAAAAACCCAAATCCTAGAAAAAGAATCGCGCATGCCTGATTACGTGCTAGCTTGCGTGGGTGGCGGATCTAACGCTATGGGAATTTTTTATCCATTTTTGGCGGAAGCTAGAGCAGGCATTACTAAGCTTATTGGACTTGAAGCAGGTGGCTCCGGGATCACCACTAACAGACATTCCGCTTCGTTGTCTCTGGGCAAGCCTGGTGTTTTGCACGGTTCTATGAGCTATCTACTTCAAGATGAATTCGGACAGATCCAAGAAGCGCACAGCGTTTCGGCTGGACTAGATTATCCTGGCGTAGGTCCAGAACACAGCTACCTAAAAGATGAGAATCTAGTCGAGTATTATGCTATCGATGATAATCAAGCCCTGAGCGCTTTCCAGAGACTCTGCCAGCTTGAGGGAATTATCCCAGCGCTAGAAAGCTCTCATGCTCTTGCTTACCTTGATACCCTGACTCAAAAAGCTCAGCAAGATTCAATCATAGTCATCAACCTATCAGGTCGCGGCGATAAAGACTTAGATACGGTAATTAAAATTATAAGTTAATTAGAGTTTGAAGAATTTCATCTGAAGTAGCAATAACTCTAGAGTTCGCTTGAAGACCTCTTTGGAAGCCTATCAACTCTGCAAATTCGTTTGCTAAGTTTACGTTAGATTGTTCAAGAGCTCCAGATACAATTTTTACTGCAGAAATCGATGGTGCGTTTTTATCGAACGGACCGCCTACTACTGAAATACCGGCAATACCTGAGTTTGAAGACTCTTCGTATTTATTACCACCCTTATTTAATAAACCATCTGGGTTAATAAAGTTAGCAACAAGAATTCTGCCCAATTTAATTTCTTCAGATAAAGGTCCAAACGCTGATATAGAGCCGTTCGCTTCAATCTTAAAGTTAGTAGTTTCTACTTCTAGATTGGGATCTTGAGTATAAAAGAAATTTGGAATTTTAATCGGAGACATTAATTTTCTAAGATCCGTAACTGATATATATTCAAAATCTCTATCTCCGACGGTTATAATATCACTAGACTGAGCATCTGTTGATTCAAAAACCATAGTATCACTTGTCTCTGTAATAGAATCAAATTCAACGTTTTTAAAAACATCCTCAATAGAAGTAACACCAGGCTCAAATCTGATTCTCAATTGAATTGAATTTCCAGATGAGTTAGTCATACTAAAAGAAAGAACGTTATCCAAAATTTGCTGTTCGGTATTTAAAGTACATTTAAATTTGCTGGTTGCAGTACCAGCATTACCATTATCAAAAGTGAAAATTAGTTTTCGATCAGCATCCTTACTCACGGTTAAATCACCTTTGAGAGCGACATCAATGCCTACGCCCGACTGGAGCAAATTACCTCTAACACTTAATTCAGCCAAAACAGACGAATTAAATACCGGGACAGCACCTGTTACGTTATTTATAGTAGGGGTAGGTATTGGTAAACCAGAGCTTGATCCATTTGTTGGTAAAATATCACCAATTTCTTGATCAGCAAAAAAAGTAACTGCAGAGTATCCTGATAATGACCTTATTTTACCTGTTTGATTATCGTAGAGCATAGCCCCCATAACCTTGTCACCATTTGCGTTACACAAGTGCTCATCTGAGTCAATCATAAAGTGACCATCGCGAGTATATTGAGGAGCTGTAATTGATGTTGCTTCATCATCTGTTTCCGAACTGATTACAAAAAAGCTACTTCCTGATCCTGAAAGAGCTAGATCGGTTGCAGAACCAGTATTTTTTAACGGACCTGGAGTAAAAGATGTACTAATATCACCAAGCTTCATACCTGTACCAATTTCAAAAGGGTTAGTACCGGCGATTGTCCCTGTCGGAGAACTCGCTGGCCTTGACATATTACTTGTTTCTTCGACGAAATAAATTCTCGAGCTCTTAAACGCTGTCGTATTAACGTTGGCGATGTTATTAGAAATAACGTTAATTGCATTTTGCTGAGTCGTTAGCGCGCCCGCTCCAGTAAACAGTGATGGTATTGGCATTTTTTTCTCCTATAAATTCTTTAATTAAATATTTAGTGTAGTCTCCAAAATATCATTTGCAGTAGTTGCCGCCCTAGAAACCGCTTGGTAAGACCTTTGGTAAGCCATAAGATCTACAAATGATCCACTTAAATCAGCATTGGACCACTCCAAAAATCCTGATTGGATTGCAGTACTGGCAGAACCAGTACCTTGAGCAAGAGCCGTAGAAAACTCAGGTGTACCAGAATTCACCGACTCCTTGTAAAAATTTGCGCCTATAGATTCTAATCCCTGAGGATTTATAAAAGTAGCTACTTGAAGCTGATCAATTAAAACCATTTGCTCAGAGCCAGGTAATTGGGCTCTAATCTCGCCAAAAGAATTAATTTCAAGAGCAGTAGCTTCAATAGGAATATTGATTTTTCCTCCACCAGCTGAAAGCACATAGCTTCCATCAGCCGTAACTAAATCACTAACGGCATCAATTTTAAAATGTCCGTCTCTTGTGAATACTATCTCGCCATCAGCGTTCTGTACTGTAAAAAATCCTTCGCCTTGAAGTGCTAAATCTGTCACTAGATTAGTAGGTTGATTGCGACCTTGAGTAAAATTAGTAGTTATTGCATTTACGCCAGCGCCTGAAAAATTTGTTTCAAGCCCAGGAATAGTAACTGCTTCGAAGTTTACTCTTTTTGATTTATAAGCAGTTGTATTAATATTAGCGATATTATGGGCCGTAACATCAAGAGCTTGTTGAATGTTTTTTAGGGTTGAACCTGATGCTTGTAGAGAACTAAATGACATTGGACTCCTTTTTTTAGTCTTCCTTGTCATTATCTGCAAATTATTAAACTTTTATACTTAGGCCATTAATGTATTTATTTCAATCTATATGGCCTAATTTACTGATTTTGATCCTACAAACAGATTAGTGTTAGAAATTTTCTAAATAGTTTAGCTTAGAAAAAAGCCTACGAAACGCGCAAAAATAGCACCAAAACCAAAAGCCAAAATCCAAGAAGCTAACCAAATAGATACAGC
>JBILGG010000084.1:0-5827 GCA_044351165.1 Candidatus Caenarcanales bacterium
CGTTTGAATGGTGTCTTCTTTGGTAAGACTTCATACCATTGAGTGTTTCATGAAAACTAGTGTCTTTCTTTTTATAACCAGTAGTAAACACATTGTTAAGATCAATAACCTTATCGCCCAAGACTTGCATATGGCGATTAACTGTTCCCATGCTTCTATATGTGTATTGGTTATACATTAAACGTTCCTTCCATAAGTTTCAATTAAAGCTTTATCTATTCCAAGTTCCATAGAAAGCATTCCCTGAACGGTATCTATGTGTCTTTTCACTTGCATAATTTTCACGATATTTTCTTGCAGATCTACATTTGAGGTTTCTAGTTTCCCTTGTAAAACAAAAGCTCTTTCTCCAGGCATACGTTTATTTGAGTAATCTAAAGCGATACGTCCATAAAAATCTCCGTTGAGTCTAATATGACCATCTTTATTTATTTCACAGTCAGCACCATTGATTAAAGCTTCACCAATTGGTTTTTCTGGATCTTGGTCTAAAATTACTAATTCGCGATTTTGTGAATCTACGATTTTGCCCTCTGGATTGAGGTGGAATTGGCCATCTCTAGATCTTTCTGGACCTTCAGGACCTTCTACTAAGAAAAAAGCTGTCGCACTAGTAAGAGCTAAATCTAATTTTTGTTCGGTAGGTAGGTATGAGCCTTGGCTTTCATCTCTAAAAACATCTTTTAAAGTGTCTGAAAATAATACCGAATCGGGGTGTATTGACTTAAATCCTACTGTATGTACGTTTTCAAGATTTGTTTGAATTATGCCAATTCTACGCACACTACTATTCATAGCGTCATAGAGATTATTGATATTTTTGCCTTGAAACGAAGCCATAGTGGGTATAAAGTACTAGATTGAAGTTAATGAATGGTTAAAAAGTCGACTAATATTTCAAAATTAAGCAAGTTTCTGACAAATTCTTTACTAAGTCAGGAAAGTCCGGATTTGGCCTTGAATCTCAATGAATTTCTAGACCTTTTGGTGGAGGAAGATTTGTGTAGCGAAGCGGTGATTTTAAGCTCAGACGAGAAGAGACAGTTTTTTAGTAATTCTGCTCAGTTAAATAATTTGAGATCGAGCGATTTATATGAATCTTTTAAAATCGATGATTGGGGGTATTTATACCTAAAAGATAAACAAGTCTCGCAGATTGATTTTTGGGAAAATTTAGTTGATCAACTTACTTTATTTATAAATTGTGTCGAGCAAAAGCTTGAAAGTAATCTTGTCGCTAGTTCTACTTCCGAGATTCGAAAAACTCTTAAGCCAGAAATCGCACTTGAAAAAATTTATTCAAGCTTTAGAGATTTTGCACAAATAGAAGATTTTTATTTTTTTAAAAAATTAATCAACACCGACGATGAATTAGATGATGAGCTCTTTAAGGGTTATCAGCTTTTTTATCCTGATCAATCCAAGTCACCAAAAGACTTACAGCAGATCATACAGTTTGATGAATTGTTGAGTTTTGAATATATCGACCCTTTTTTATATCCAGAAATTTTTAGATCAAAAGTGCGTGGGCGTGAGTGGGGTGTCTTAGTTATCAGCCGAAAATCTCCGTGGACTAATCACTTAAAAAAAATATTTGAATTGTTTTCAGAGCAAATGGCGACAGTATTTACCCAACATGAGCTTCATTCAGAGAGCTTAAATATGGCTCAAAAAGAATTCTTGCTAAACCAAATTACCACCAAGATCCGCGAATCACTCTCTGTAGATCAAATCATAGAGACAGCTGTTCAAGAGGTCGCGCAGGTTATGGGCGCTGAGTCTTGTGCTGTAGTCACTTTAAGCAAAAAAATCAGAGGCACTCTAGGGCATAGGGTATGGTCTGTAGATCCACTCCTTGATTCCAAAATGATAGAGTCACTCTACTCTACTTTAAGTACAGAGTTAGAGCCCAACTGGCTAGATCCCTCAATCGCAGTCCCTGACACGACTATAAAAGATGAGCCTGAAATACTTCAATTAAAAAATAATGGAATCAAATCTTATTTATCGGCAGGAATGTTTAAGGATAATAACAAAGAGCTAGTCGGAGTAATCGCCGTTAGTTTTTTTAATCAAGTACGCAATTGGTCTCATGACGAACAGCAATTACTGGAAGGAGTTGCCAAACAATTAGAAATCGCTTTGACTCAGGCAGCGATTTATCAAGAAGCTCAGCAAACCAGAAGGCAAATGGCTCTATTACACCGTTTGAGCTGTGATATTAGAGATAGCCTAGATGTGTCTAAAGTACTTGGACAAATTGCAAAAGGGATTGGTGAGGTACTGGGGCTTAATAGATGTTTTGTTAGAAGATTCTCTGATGAACAAAAGATCTTAAAAACAGAAGAAGAATTCTGCTCAAAAGGCTACCAAGCTACTGCTGATCTGATTTTTAATTTTGAAAAAGAGTGGATCACCAATCTTGCTGAAAGCAAAGAATATAATAAATCACTTGAAATCTTGAATATATCTTCTGTCGAAGAAAAACTTAAATCTGAAAATCCTTATGTGCTCAAAATCGCTCAGGCAATATCTTTAAGGAGCTACCTCTCAATTCCACTGGTAGCGCGCGGAAAGGTTCTCGGTACTATTACTGTTCATCAATGTGATCGAGAAAGAAATTTTCTTGCTGAAGAAATAGAGTTTATTTTACGAGTGGGCTCGGAAGCGGCTATTGCTCTTGAGCATGCGGCGCTTTTTGATACGATAAATAAATTTAATAAAATTGATCCCGATACAGGCTTGTATAATAAAAAATATTTTAGAGAAATTGCAGAAAAAGAAATTAAGCGCTGTAAGCTTGAAGGCAAGGGCATTTCATACATGCTTATAGATGTGGATAATCTAAAAACAATTAATGATGATACTCAAAACGGAGGCCATCTCGCGGGAGATGAAGCAATCCAAATTCTCTCTACCGTGCTTGCCAATACCGTTAGACAGACACCTATTGATGATTTGAATCATAGAGTCGCTGATATTGTTGGTAGATTTGGTGGAGATGAGTTTATGGTGCTGCTACCGAACACCAATATCCATGAGGCTTTGAAGGCGGCAGATCGAATTGCTCAGAATCTTGCTAAAACCCTCCACTCCACTTGGCCTCATCCTTTGACTTGTAGTATTGGGGTGGCTGGAACTCCTCATGATCCTTATGATTACGAAAAATTAAAAACTCGCGCTGATCTTGCGCTATATTTATCCAAGGGTAAGGGTAGAAATGCAATTAGTTCAACTTTGGAAATTTAAGATATGGTGATTGCTTCGATTGTGACAGCTCAGGGTTCAGCCGCGGTCTCGATCATCAAAATTAGTGGTGATGGGAGCTGGTCCATAGCTGAAAAATTAACGGGTAAAAAATTTGTGCATCGTTTAGTCGAGCTTGCCTGGATTATCCAAGACTATAAAAAAATTGATCAAGCATTAATTCTGCCTTTTAAGGCGCCGAATAGTTATACCGGTGAAGATCTTATCGAAATTCAATTACACGGAAGCCAATGGATCACTGAATATGTACTTGAGCTAATTCTCGCTCAGGGAGCGCGTTTGGCACGCCCCGGTGAGTTTACTCAGCAAGCTGTTCTAAATCACAAAATTGATTTAAGTCAAGCAGAGGCGATTCTTGATATCATACAAGCTAACACTTCGATTTCAGCTCAAAACGCAATTAAGATTTATCAAGGGGAGCTTGGTAATTCAATTAAACTATTACGCTTAAAATTATTAAATATCTTAGGCGAAGTTACAGCCAGCATAGATTTTCCTGACGAAGTCGGTAATTATGATCCCAGCCTTTTCAAGATTAAACTTCAAGAAGTAATTGATGAAATAGATAATTTATTGGCAGGTGAAAAAGAAGGGCATATTCTTAGAAATGGCTATAAAGTCGCTATTGTAGGCAAACCTAATGCGGGCAAATCAACTCTTCTAAACACTTTACTAAAAAAAGAACGAGCCATTGTCACAAATATAGCTGGCACTACTCGAGATATCATCGAAGAGAGCTATAGTCTTCGCGGTTTACCAGTAATTTTATTAGATACAGCAGGGATTCGTCAAAGTGACGATCTTGTTGAGCAAATCGGCATTCAGAGAAGCTTTTCGGCTTTAGCTGAAGCTGATTTAGTGATGAATTTGGTGGATCTAAGTACTGAAACCGAGAGTCATAATTATCACCTAGATAATGTCAATATCCTGACAGTGGGGACCAAGCTGGATATGGCTTGCCAAGAGGGTTTGAAGACTGATATTAATATTTCTGCCAAAAATAATATTAATATTGATGAACTAAAAAACATCCTTTTTGATAAAATTTCAAGTTTATCAAAAAACAAGGATTTAATCAAAATCAATCACCGGCAAGCTGATTTATTACGTAAAGCCAAAAATTCACTAGATGATTCCCTAGCGGCAACAGCACTCAGCGAGGACTTTTGGACTATTGATTTACGGTCTGCTATTCATTCTCTGGGTGAGATTACCGGAGAGACCCTAACTGAAGAAATTCTTGATAATATATTTAGTAGGTTTTGTATAGGTAAATGAGAGAATCTAAGCCCGAGTTTAATATTAAAAATACTGGCAAATGGCGTCTTGCGATTATTAGTTGTAAGTGGAATCATCAGTTTAATGATGAGATGAAAAACTTTGCTGTTGATGCTCTTAAATCTTCAGGTATTCCTGAAGAAAACATTAGTTTATTTGAAAGCCCAGGCGCTTTTGAATTGCCGGTTTTATGTCTTAAATTAGCTAAGAGTAGGAAGTTTGATGCGATTATATGTTTTGGGACTATTATTCGCGGTGATACTTATCACTTCGAAATTGTTGCCAATGAGTCAGCACGAGGCATTATGGAAGTCGCTCTAGGAACGGCAGTACCGATTTTTAATGGAATACTCACTTGTAATAATATCGAGCAAGCTGAAATTCGCGCAGGTAAAAACAAAGAGAACAAAGGACGCGAAGTCGCTCTTTCTGCTTTAGCCTTACTTGCTGAGTTTGATAAAATTCACTAGGTTTTTACTTCATTTAACCTCTTTCGAAACCGTAGGTTTCGTAAAAAGAGGTTAAAACAAAAATAACAAAATCGAAGATTTTGCTAGAGTTCTTTCGGATCTTTCGGATCTTTTGGACCCATTTATGGGTTTCGACAGAACTCTATTAATTTTGTAAACTCTTCAAAAAGATAATCGCTATCATGCGGACCAGGACTGGATTCTGGGTGGTATTGAACAGAAAAAACTTCTGGTCTGTTTTTTAGGCGAATTCCAGCGATAGTATCATCATTGATATTTAAGTGAGTAATAAATATATTTGCAGGTAGATTTTCTTTGGATACCGCAAAACCATGATTATGAGCGGCAATTTCGATCTTACCGGTTTCTAAATTTTTTACTGGCTGGTTAGAGCCTCTGTGACCGAACTTTAGTTTATAGGTCTGAGCTTGGTTGGCAAGAGCTAATAACTGATGACCTAAGCAAATCCCAAAAATTGGTTTTTTGAATTTTTGAATTAGGGTTTCGATTGTTTTAATTGCGTAATTAACAGCCGAGGGATCACCGGGACCATTACTAAGAAATATTCCATCTGGGTTTTGCTCTAGAACATAATCAGCACTTGTGTTTGCAGGTACTACAGTGACATGGCAACCATGCTCAATAAGTTTATTGATTATGTTTTGTTTAATTCCAAAATCAAATGCAATAACTTTATACTTGGCGGTTTTAAGATTACCAGTAAATAATCCAGTTGGTGATTTATAGCTACCAGGATGAATTTCTTTGGCTGTGACGATGCTAGCAAGATCCTGTCCTTGCATAGAAGGCTG
>JBILGG010000085.1:0-5804 GCA_044351165.1 Candidatus Caenarcanales bacterium
AAAAGGCTTCAAGCTCAATGATAAAGTCATTAGAGTAGCGACAGTGGTTGTTAGCACAAAAGAATAAGTGTTTAATTACAAAATAACTTTAGAATATAACGGCAAAGATTTCCAAGGCTCTCAAGCCCAAAATATTCTAGAACCCGTTCGAACAGTACAATCTGAGCTGGAGTCTGGGCTAAGTAGATTTTTTGGAGAAAATATCGAAACAAATTTTGCAGGGCGTACAGACACTGGGGTTCATGCTGTAGGGCAAGTAGTGAATTTTAAGCTGAATCAAGAATTAAACACCATAGAAACCAATCCTGATAAGCTTTTGATATCTCTAAATTCTTTTTTACCCCAAGATATGGTTATAAGTAAAATCACAAATGTCCCATTAGAGTTTCATGCTAGGTTCAGCGCAAAAGCTAGAGAATACAGTTACAAAATCTTCCTTCGCCGTCACAGACCGGTCTTAAGGCTCGATAGTCTCATGTGGCACAAAGGACCTCTAGACTTCGACAAGATGTCTGCTCGCGCTCAAGAGTATCTTGGACACCATGATTTTAAAGATTTTGCCAAAACTGAAAATGAAGAAAATACTTTTTGTAATATTATGGAATCCTGCTTAATAAAGGAATCTGATATTTGTTTTAAATACAAAATCAAGGCCGATAGATTTTTGAGGCATATGGTCAGAAGGATAGTAGGTGAGCTAATCCAAATCGGCAGTGGGGATTCGAGCTCTCAGTCTTCCTCCCTAAAAACCACTCCTGCAGAGGGATTGACCCTGGTCAAGGTTTATTATTAAGCTTAGCGCGCGGATGAAACTGGTTATAAGCGCTTAACAAACGATAAGATTGGTCCTTAAAAAACGGACGGAAAAAATCAGAGATTTTAATAGCTAACCGATCTTCGATTTGATCAGGGTTCAATCCTTCGTCAATAAGATGTATGATCCTAGATCTTTTCAAAAAAGAGTTTTTTAGCTCTTGAGTAGCTAAGATTTTTAGTAACTCAGTACTTGTCAAACGCACTGCTAATGATTGATTCAGAGCTGGCGACAAAAACAAAGGATCTGACAAAGCAGCAGATGATAAAGCGTAAGATGATCTTTTGGATTTAAGGAATTCTTTTATTAAGCTAGCTAGCTCAGCTGGGATCTTTAAGTCTCGGTTACGAATTCTAATGGTATTGCCCGCTGAATTATAATCAACAAGGCTAAGACCGATTAACTCCTCAAAAGACAAATAAAGCTCGTATAAGACTCTAATCAAAAGGGTTTCATAACTATCCTGCACAAAGATCAAGTCCAAATCTTTTTTTTCGTAGTATTGATAATCATCCATGCTAATAGCAAGCCGGATTTTCCAAAAAGGATTTTGATCTAGATTTAACCAGTTAACAAATTGTCTCAGGCTACTTGACTTAGAAATAAAACTTGCTTCAGTATATTTATCTTGCAAAATTCCCAGATAAGCTTTTATGCTCGCCTCATCAATCTCTGAGCTGGTTTCAGCCAAAAAATCAAGAAAGTTTTTAATATCTCTTTTTATGTTTTCAATGGTGCCTTGAGATTTTTTTGAGCTTGAACTCAAAAAATCAATAAAATAATCCAAAAGCTCAAAATTTATCTGTCGAGGGTTCATTATTAATTACGCTTTTTTTGCTCCAATAAAGCAATCAAATCATCTTCTAGATTAAATTTCTGAACAAATTTAGTGATTATCGGACTTGTATCTGCCCAGCCAATATTCAAAAGATGCTTGAGATGATCTAAAGGACCGGCGTTTTTATTTAAGGTGCTTGATTCTGCATCAATAATTTCTTCGCTCATGTAATAATTCTAGCTAAATAATAACTACTTGTCGATAAGAATTTTCTTCAACTTCATCAAAACCGCACCATTAACGGGATCTACGTCCTGCACAAAATTATTAGGCGATGGAGCATAGTTGTTTTGAATAGGTGCAAAACCACCATTTGTTTGAGAATTTAACTGCATATTTAGATTGTCCCATCTAGATAGAGTAACCTCATGCTTAGGTGCTTCCCAGACTTGATCGGTGTCGCTAAACTGAACCTTAGTCACCTCGACGAAATAATAAGCATCCTCGCGGTAATGTTTATCTCTTCTGAATTTCAAAATCTGTTGCGCACTAGGACCGACTGGATCAATACTATTAGTTTTTATGGTATGAAAAACATAGTCCTCAAAAGGATGCTTGAGGGTCCACGTAAGCTCATAAGACAAAATAGTTCTGCCAGTGTTGTTTACGACTTTTGCAGTATAGGTATGAAATACATCGGTTAAGTTGTTAAAACGAGAAGATCCTTGATCATAAACACTGGCTTCTAAAATCGAAATTGGAGAGGCATAATTATTGATCACATGTACTGATTGCTGAGTAGGTTTTTTAAAATATTTAACCAAATCCTCCCACTCAATTAGGAATGCTCTTGCTGGACTGAAGCTAAAAGCAGAGATTAAAACTATTAGAAGATATTGTAAATGATTTATTTTCACAAATTAGTTTCCTTGCGCTTGAACATAAATCTGTTCTATATCCTCACCAGTTCTCACCTTTGGAGTGATTAAAATTATCAATTCTGTTAGATCTTTGTTTTTAGAGTTGTTTTTAAAGAAGTTTCCTACCACTGGTAATCTGCTCAAAAGAGGGATCTGATTACTTGAGTCCTGACCCTTTTTATCATCAAACAAACCACCAATAGCGATAGTCTCATTATCAATCACTTGTACTTCAGATGATATACGTCTTCTTAAAGTTTGACCTGGAATACCTTGGTCATTCAAAGTACCATTAGCAGATACTTCTACGTCAATTTTAACGGTTACAACTCCGCCTCCACCGACAACAGGAGTAATATCCATAGAATTACCAGCTGTGATTCTCTGGATTCTTTGGTTTTGGACCACACCGATAGTCTGCCCAGCGGGATCAGCGGCATTTAAGATCACATTTATGTCTTGATCAAAATTTATTTTTGCACTCTTGCCACTTGTAACAAGCAATCTTTGATTTACTTTGAGCTGATTGTTTTTGGTCTGTTGTTTAAAAGAAGGTCTGTTCTGAAATACACCCCACTCATCAGAGCTTAAGTCCATATCTAAACCAAATGTACCAGTACCGACAATCTTGCCAAGCTTACCGATAGAAAAAGAATCTTGAAATATTTTATTAGACTTTAGAAAATTTTGAGAAACTTCTATTAGTTTTACATTCAGCTCTACCTGCGGGATTGGCTTATCTATCGTCCTTATAAAATCAAAAAGCTTAGTGAGTTCAGCCTTGGAACCTTCAGCAATAAAAGCGTTTTGATTGTCACTAACTTGAACAAGAGATTTTAATTCAGCTGGCAAGAGCTTGTTTGCGTTCTGTGCTTCAAGATACTTTAGAGGAAAGAAAACCGTTTTTCTATCAAGACTAAAGTTTTTATTAGAAGCACTATAAACAACAAAAGTGTCATCCTTGCGAGTAAACTGGAACTGGCTTCCTGCAAACACCAACGAAAAAGCGTCTTCAATATTAACTCCGCGCACTCTAAGAGTAACTCTCTCAGTAGGATTCGCGGTCATCACGACATCCACACCGTATTTATTGGCAAGATCTTTTATGATACTTGATAAATCCTCATTGTCATAAATCAAATCCGCAAAACGCTCTTCTAGAGGCAAAGACAAATCAACATCAGTACTATTTATATCTGCTTTTAGAGCAGTAGTTCTAGCTCCGCGTTTTTTTAGGATGGTGTAATTATCACCGCCCACAGAAAAATCTACATCAGCGGCTTCCACCAAACTCAAAAAAGCTTGCGTGAAGGGCTGATTATTAATCTCAACAACAGAGATCATATCTCTATCTTGGATTTGGCCAGAGACAGTGATACTCTTACCAGAGACCCTAGCTAAAGTCGCAAAAGCATCTCTAATAGGAATACTTCTAGCGGAGAAATTTACCATAGGATCGTCTTTGGGAGCCTTTTTGACAGTAGGTGCTTGAACCTTGCGTTCGCGCTTAGGGATACCGACGATCTCAATTAATTTTTCGATTTCTTTCAGGTCTTTTGGATTTTCCGGGTTAAGACCTGAAAGAATATCGCCATACTGCGAGTATAAATTTTCTAAATCTTGAGTAGATCTTTTGAATTTTTGAGCTAACTTAACATAGCCATCTTCTCTTTTTTGTTTAGCGGCGGCTAAATCCTCTTCGATTTTTTGATCGATTTCACGGTTATCTCTTTTTACAATCTCTTGGCGAACTGGCTCTGGCGCACTGGTTGAAGCTGGCGCTGATGTAGGACTAGAGCTCGCCCTCGTGCTGGTAGGCGCTGTGGTTTTTGCTGGAGCTGAAGCACGCTGTTTTGGTGGAGGAGCTACTTCAGGCTCTTCATCATAAAAAGGATCTTCGTCTTCCCAAAACTCATCTTCATCTTCCCAGTCATCCTCTTCATAAGCAGGATTAGCAGCAAAATAAACATTATTCGCTGAAATCAGATCTTGATATTGATAATTACTAATATTAGATTCTGGGTTAGAAAGCGCAGGCGAAACTTGTGTCAATAAAGCCACCAAAGTTATTAAGATATTAGTAGTTCTGCGCATAATAAGGCCTACGACTACAATGACGCTAGAAAAATCAAGATGTTCCCGATAAATTCAAATATTTTTTTGAGGCTAGATTTTGCAGACGCTAGATATAGCGTTTAGGACAGATTAATCCTTACGGGTTTTATGCTCAAGACGAATTCTTTCGATAATGGCCTTAACTTCATCTTCGCTTGGACCTTTATTTTCGTCTTCTTCGTTTTCGGTATTACTTACAAAAGAACCGCCCACGATTTTAAAATTAGAACCTTCCCAAGGCGTATCAGAAGGCGCTCTTAATATCTCACCAGTATCTTCAGCCGCTGGATTAAAAGGAGCCACGATTTTTTGGGGATTTAGACTTGAGCCACCTTTACTCGGTGCTTGAATAATTTGAGAATTCTTTAGGGCTTTACTCGGTTTGCCTAATCTTCTTTTTTTGACTTTTACCGTAGAGGAGCTAACTATGTAATCAGGAATATCAGTGATGATATTCATATCAAGTAATTTTTTCTTGCGTTCTTTTTCGGCTTTTTCTTGAGCGCGCTTATCTTTTTCTTCTTGCTTCTTGCGCTTAGCTTCTTCTTTTTCGCGCTTTTTACCTTCGCGCTCTTCTTCCTTAGCACGGCGCTTCTCTTCGCGTTCCGCTTCCTTAAAGAGTTTCAGCTGTTCTTTTTGCTTGAGCTTATCTAATTTATCCTGCTCTTTTGCTTTTAGCTTGAGTAATTTTTCTTTTTCTTTTTCCTTGCGGAGCTTCTCACGATCTTTTTCTCTAGCGATGCGTTCTTTATCACGCTCTTTTTGGAGACGAAGTCTTTCTTTTTCTCTGGCGATGCGTTCTCTTTCGCGATCTTTTTGGAGACGAATTCTTTCGCGTTCTTTTTGGATGCGTAATTTTTCTCTTTCTTTTAGAAGCCTTTCTTTTTCTTTGTTTTTGGCTGCGATGGCTTTAGTGTCCAGCTTCTTGACTGGTTTTTTGGTAGATTTTTTAGCTACTAGTTTTTTGGTAGTTTTAACGGATTTGGCTTTTGACTTTAGCTTAGGAGCTGGTTTAGCTTTAGGCTTAGTTTTACTGTTAGCTTTAGCTCGCTTATTTTGGTCGGACTTGCGCTTGAGAGAGTATAATCTCTTGCGCTCTAGCTCACAATCGCGGCAGGAATTAGGTCTGTAGGAGACACGATTTTTTGTATTAAGTTTTACGCCGCAAACCGTGCAG
>JBILGG010000086.1:0-5803 GCA_044351165.1 Candidatus Caenarcanales bacterium
CCTAAAACGCAGTCACTGGCTTGATCTTGGATGGCGGGATTACTGGGGTCATAAAGTAAATAAATTCCATCACCTTGAATAGATTTGATATTTTTTACTTCATCTTCTTTAAAACCCAGTTCATCAGCCGAACAGAGCATACCAAAAGACTCCACACCGCGAATTTTAGATTCTTTAATCTTAAGCTCAGAACCATCATGCCTATTGGTTACCACAGCGCCCACCAGAGCCACAGGGACTTTTTGACCGACAGCAATATTGCCAGCACCGCAAACGATTTGCAGAATAGAATTTTCTGAGACTTGGGTCTTAGTAACTCTTAATTTGTCGGCGTCAGGATGCTTAGTGATCTCTTTTATTTCACCCAGCACGACCAAAGGATCCAAAAGTTTTTTGGTGGGACTAATATCCTCGACTTCAAAAGCTGACATTGTGAGTTTGTGAGCGAGATCATTTATAGAGATATCAGCCAAATCCACAAAATCACAGAGCCAGTTATAAGAAAGTTTCATGATAATAATTCTATCAGAGGTTATAATTTTTATAAATAATGCCTGAAATTCGCATCCTACCAGAACATATCGCTAATCAAATAGCCGCAGGTGAAGTGGTAGAGGGTCCCAGCTCGATCATTAAAGAGCTTGTCGAAAACAGCATAGACGCCCAAGCCACAAAAATCAATATCGAAGTAAGCAAGAATCTCCGCCAAATCCAAGTCATAGACGACGGTCTAGGCATGTCACCAGAAGACCTTAAGCTTGCTTTTAAAAAGCACGCCACTAGCAAAATTTCCAGCATTGAAGATATTTACAACCTACTCACTAACGGTTTTAGAGGCGAGGCGCTGGCTAGCATCTCTGCTGTTTCTAAACTCACCTGCATTAGCAAACGCACTGAATATCAGCATGCTAGCAAGATTTATATCGAAAACGGAAGCGAGACTCTGAGTCAAACCGGCGCCAACCACGGCACTAATATTATTGTCGATGAACTTTTTTTTAATACGCCAGCTCGATTAAAATTTCTAAAATCCGACAAAAAAGAAAAAAACAATATTGTCGATATCACCAGAGCCCTCGCGCTTGCTCACAGCGATATTGCCTTTCAATTAATCATCGACGGACAAACCCAGCTCAAAAGCTCTGGTAGTAAGGATCTTAGGACTTGCATTGTAGAGATTTTCAAAAACGATGATCTCAAAAAACTTATCCCGGTGAGTTTTAATCGCGATGGCTTGGAGCTAAATGGTTTTATTAGTAATCTTGATCAAACCCGCTCAGACAAAAGAAGTATTTTTACTTCCATAAATTCGCGCACTGTTAGCTGTTATATAATCCGCTCGGCGATTGAATCTACCTACAAGCGCTACCTGGGCCCAGGCAAATACCCGGTAATAGTCTTAGACCTAAAAATCGATCCTAGCGAGGTCGATGTAAATGTCCACCCTAACAAAAAAGAAGTCAAATACAAAAACACTAATCTTGTTTTTAATTTTGTCGGAGATACCATTGCTAAAGCTCTTGCAGACGCTATGTATCAATCCTCACATAGCTTCCAGCCGACTCTTGAGCAAAACTTTATCACCAGCTCCTCTAACCAGCCCAATAATTCTTTTAACAGTGCTCTTACCAAAAATTCTACCCACTACACTAACCCTAGCAAAATTTCCCAACAAGAAAATCTACTTCTAAATGCCACTAATTCAGCGGCAATGGAAATGGTCAAGTCTCACTTCGAAGGCAGTCTGGATGAGGATTCTAGCACAAGAAGCTTTTATACTTACGATAAACTAAAAGAAAATATTGACACCGACCAAAGAAAATTTCTTGGGCGTTTTGGATCTGTAGATATTTTACTTGTAAGCTCTACTGTGCCCCAAACCATCATCTCAAGCCAAGGCAACAAAACCAGTTTTGATCTAGTTATCAAAAAAAATGATTTTAGTAAGTCTCTTTTACTGCGCGGAGATTTTGTCGGCGAATCCTGGGTAAAGGACAAATACCTAGAGTTCTTAAACTCGCTTGGAGAGCAGATTCTAGAGAGGGAAGTACTTGAGACTTTTTTTAAAGAGCCTGAAGGCACCCAATCTCGCCCCAACAAAAAGCCCAAAAACTCTGATCTAGAGCAGGTTTGGGAACGAGACAACTACACTTGCGTCTATTGTGCTAAAGCACTACTGCATCCCGAGACCGTAAAATCCGCTCTAGCAATGAGTTCCCAAAAAAACATCATCAATTCGCATCTGGCAAGCTTTGATCATCACCTTCCAGCTTCTAAATTCACAAGTCTCAATGAAGACATCCGGAATTTATTTGCTTGCTGTCAGGATTGTAATCGCAAAAAATCTGATAGCCTAGCAAGCAAAAGCTGGAATCCTCATCCCAACAACGCTTGGGCTGAAATAAACTCCAGCAATCCACTTAAAATCGGAGATCTACAATTTAGCTCTAGCCGCCATATTGACTAGTGTGCTGGCGCAAATCAGGCGGAAGATTTAGGACTCTTTTACGATGCACGCGAGAAATCTCATCGACAATATCTTTTATCGATAACATAAATCTCACTTTATTGTTTCGAGTGATAGGAATATGTCTAAATCCTCCTGCCGACATCATATTAAGCGCAAAAGCAATAGGGTCAATCTCAGAGAGGGTTTCAGGGCTTGGGGTCATAAATTTATCGACAATCTCTCGATCAAAATCTAAACCTTTGCCGACCACTTTTCGTAAAATATCTCTTTCAGTAAAAATCCCTGTCAGCTCATCGCGGTCATTGACTACGATTAAACAGCCAATGCGTTTTTGATTCATAAGCTCTACTGCTTGTCTGAGCGTGGAACAAGAACGAATAGAAATCACAGGACTTAAATTTAGAATTCTAATTGGATCATCCAAATCAATTCCGCAGGCGATATCAGAATTTAGGGTACTGGAAGAAATAATTTCTTCCATAATAGTAAGTTCTTCCTCGAGGTAATCAGATGTCATAATATTTATATTTCCTTTATTTTTAGTATAACAAACCAAGGTTAAGGATGGGAGTTTTACAAGATAATGCGCAATAATAATGGTAAAAATTAGGTTTTTGGGTATATTAAAGTTATGAACACCCCCTATATCGTAGATTTGGTAAGAACTCCTCTGGGCAGGGGCAAACTTGGCTCGACTTTATCGGAATTGCATCCAGCAGATTTGGGAGCTGTTACCGTAAGGGCGCTTGTAGAAAGAAATAATCTAAAGCCTGAAAATATTGAGGATTTGATTTTTGGTTGTGTTACGCCGATCGGAGAACAGGGGATGAATATCGCCAGGATAATCGCTTTGATCGCGCTCAGTGAAAGCGTTCCCGGAGTACAAATAAATCGCATGTGCAGTTCTGGAATGCAGGCTGTGGATTTTGCGGTGCAAGCTATTAAATCTGGAGATTATGATTTAATCATCGCAGGCGGTGTTGAGCATATGGGTAGAGTGCCAATGGGCATGGATGGTTTACCACTCCCGATGTCACCAAACCCGGGAAGCTCAATCGCTGAGAGCTATTTAAACAAGTATCAAATAAAATCAATGGGACAATCCGCAGAGATGATCGCCGAAAAATGGGAATTTACTCGCGATCAATTGGACGATTTTAGTATCGAGTCGCACAAAAAAGCCTTCTTAGCTCAGGAAAATGGTTATTTCAAAAAAGAGATCATTCCCGTTCAGACAGCGGGTTTTGGGCTTGTCGATAAAGACGAAGGGATACGTAGCTCGATAGATAAGGCAAAAATGGCCACGTTAACTACACCGTTTAAGGATAATGGAGTAATTACAGCCGCTAACGCTAGCCAAATCACTGACGGCTCTGCAGGGATTTTAGTAGCCAGCGAGCATGCCCTTAAAAAATATAATCTCAAGCCGCGCGCTAAAATTGTAAAAACTTATGTCTGCGGTACAAACCCTGAAATCCAGTTAACAGGACCGATTCCAGCGATTCAAGGTGTGCTAGAGAGAACTGGCCTCACTATCAGCGATATAGATTTAATAGAAATTAACGAAGCTTTTGCTTCTGTGGTCTTAGCGACTATTCATGACTTGAATCTGCCTCCAGAAAAAGTCAATGTCAATGGCGGAGCTATCGCTCTCGGGCATCCACTGGGCTGTTCAGGAGCTCGCATACTCACGACCTTAGTTCATGAGCTTGAAAGAAGAAATCTCAAGCGAGGACTTCTTTCGATGTGCGTCGGCTTTGGACAAGGCATAGCGACTATTGTTGAGCTTGTTTAAGAAACAAAAAACCCTAATATCATAGATTTCTATAATAATAGGGTTTTCAACACCATCAAGCCTGAGGTTTAGTTTCAGGAATATTTTTAATTACCGGTTCTTTAATGTCTTCGTCTTTTAAACAACCACAGCTGGGACTGAGTGATCCATCACAGCATTGAGCACGTCCTAAAGAACACCCACAAACACCGCCATGCCATGAGCAACAACCTGATTGTGCAAGACCATCTTTGATTATTTGACATTGGTTTTGATTATTTTCACTGGCCATAACAGTTAAACCTAGTAGCAATACCAACGACAATATTAGTTTTTTCATCATTTACTCCTCTATTTGTTGTAAATTTACAACCCTGCGTTATCAAGATAGCACATTCTAGCTATATGAGGCTAAACAAAAATATCGGTAAAGCCTTACATGAAGCAAGACTAAGGCTAAAAATGCCTTTGGATGTTGTTATTGAATCCCTTAAAGATGAAGGTTTAAAATATAACAAGGGTAATCTTTCCCGGATAGAAAGACAGATTATAAGCTGTAGAGCTGATTTGCTTGCGGCGCTATGTAAAATTTATGAAGTTGATGCAAATTATATACTTTATGAGCAAACCAAAAAAATGACGAGAAATAAAATTTCAAATTCTAAAGAGTCTAAGAAACAGCTTTAAAATAAAGCTTAGTAAGAGTCGGCAAGGCTTTTTCTATATCAAGAACTCCACGACTAGAATCAGCCCCAAACCCAATCTCAGCGCACTCATTAGCGGTAGCTTCGATCATACCGGAGATAGCAATAGCCGCCACGTCCAGATCAACTGCAGTAAGACCAGATTTTTGTAATATGTTTTTGGTACGGTTAATTAAGCGCTCGCGCATGGCTAAATATTTTTTCTGGAAATCTGAATCCACCAAAGCCAATTCCTTACTGAATTTTAGGATGCTATGGTTATCCAAAAAACTTTTTAGGATGGCTTTTAAATCCTTACGCAAGGCACGATACGAACTGCGCCCACGCTCATATTCTTGCTCGAGGTCAGATCCCCCTTCTGAAGCGGTATAGAGCTCATCTTCAACTTGCTCGACAAGAGCATAAAAAACTTCTTTTTTATCCTTGAAATAAAGGTAAAAAGTACCATAACCTAGTCCAGCTGAGTCAGTTATATCTTTTACGGTAACTTGTTGAAAACCTTTTTGCGCAAAAACACTTTTTGCAACAGCCAAAATTTTTTGTTTGGTCTGCTGTGATTTTTTGGTTTTGGTTTTTGAACCTAGCATTAATATTGCAAATTTTAGCTTAAGAGAGGGTTTTTAGGCTAAAATTATATCTGGTGCGATCCACTACACAAAAACTTCTTGACTGCGCTAAGCCTCATCAGGGCTTATTTTATTTGGCTTTGGGGGCGATGATAATCAGTGGTGTTGCTAGCGTTTTACCGTCGTGGTTGGTAAAAATTTCTGTCGATGGACTTAGTGCTATTGAGCACAAAATCAGCAGTATTAATATTCTGCCGCAACAAGCACAAAACTTCTTAAGAGATTTTGT
>JBILGG010000087.1:0-5802 GCA_044351165.1 Candidatus Caenarcanales bacterium
ATTACCATTCTGCTTAGCCCTGGAATTTCTGATGGACCAACGGTAATACTTTCTATATTGTAGCCACGACGGCTAAACATACCGGAGATTCTCGCCAAAACCCCTGCTTCATTCTCGACAAGTACAGAAAGAACATTTCGCATTATCAGATACTCAGAATATTAGCACGTCTCAAATATTAATTGCTTGCACGCGCTGTTCGTGGCGTCCGCCAGAAAAATCAGTATTTAGCCAGATTTCAAGGATTTCCCACGCTAACTCAGGCTCGGTAAACCTAGCGCCAAGAATTAACACATTTGCGTTATTATGCTCTCTACTGAGTTTAGCCATTTCTGTATTGGTACAGAGAGCTCCTCTAATGTCTTTGTGCTTATTAACCGCCATACTCATGCCGATTCCAGATCCACAAATCAAAATACCTCTTATATTTTCGGATATTACCTTAGAAGCTAGTCCGTGAGCGAAACTGGGGTAATCAACAGATTCGCTACTATTAGTTCCAATATCAATAATTTCAAAATCTTTATCGGTCAGCTTGGATTTTAAATATTGTTTTAGCTCATATCCAGCGTGGTCCGATGCGATTATAATTCTGGACTTCATCTAAATCAAGCTCCCAGTAAGGTTTTGATTTTTTTGAGTTTGGTTTTTAGGCTACTGTCTATAACCTTGCCTGCAATTTTTATCTTCATACCAGCAATCAAACCAGAATTTACAGAACTACTTATCTCGATATCTTGTTTAAAAGATTTTTCAAGTTGTAGGCGAATTTCGCTTAGCTCATCGTCAGAGAACTGTGTCGCTGATTGGATTTGGGCAAGACCAATATTTTTTTGTTCGTAATAAATTGATTTATAGTTTTGAGCAAGTAAGCTAACCAAGCTAATTCTGCGCTTTTCCAGTAGGATCAAAAGAAGCCTGACTACTAAATCCTGAACAGCACCAGAGAAGGTTTTGCTAAGAATATTTTTTTTGGATTCGATGTTTATACTCGGTGAATTAAGAATATCTCTTAAATCTTGATTACTATTAAAAACTTCACTCACTAACTCTATGTCTTCAAGAGTTTTTTGGTCTAAACTAAGCTCAGCGAGAGCTTCTGAGTATTTTTTAGCGATCAAGTTATTTTTTAGATTTGACATTATTTTATTTCCAAAAGTTCTTGCTTGACTTTAGCTTGGATTAATTTATTAATCTCGTCTTTTTTGTTTTCTATATTTTTTTCAGTAAGCTCAAAAGCCTTGGTCACTATCTCTGAGCGAATAGCAGATATCGCTAGAGATTTTTGAAGATCTATTTCTTTTAGAGCGTTAGCATTCATGCGATCTACTTCTTTTTTTGCTTCCTCTAAAATCTGGGTTTTTAATTTATCAGCGCTTGCTCTTGCAGTTTCGATAATGCTCTGGGCATCTAGCTTGGATTTTTTAAGTTCGTCTTCTAGCTCTTGCAATTTTAGCTCGGCAGAAACCCTCGCTTTATTTGCATTTTCGATTGTTCTTTCTAGTTCAGCTTGGCGCTCTTGGGTTGCCTTAGGCAGAAACTTACCTAGCGCATAAACAAGAAAAGCAAACACCACTAAAAAGTTTAAAATATTGCTCTCAAGTATTAATTTTAGTAAATCATTATTCATTAGACACTAATCACTTTTTTAGCAGATCCAATTTCTTCCATTAATTTAGATGTCATGGTTGAACTAATTTCGTTAACTATGCTATCCATTTCAGCCAAAACCTGATTCTTTTCGGTCTCCATTTGGCTAAGAGATTTTTGGAAATTGTCGGAAAGCTCATGTTTAGCTTGATCAATAATTTTAGTTCTATTCACCCCAGCTTCTGAATTTGCAGAGTTAATAATGCTCTGAGCTTCATCCCTAGCGGCTTTTAAAATAGAGGAGGAGCTAGCCACAGCTAATTGCTCCTCCATTTGTTTACTTGATAATTGACTAGCTTCTAAATTGTGTTTGATTAGATCTTCTCTTTTGTTAATAACATTTGCTACTCTATCGAAAAAGAAAATCTTCATCAACAAAACAAAAGCCAAAAAGCTTGCAGCAAAATAAACAAAGGTAAAATTTAACTCAACCACAAATTATCACCTAAACTAAACTATTTTTCCAAAAATCAAAAATGATACTAACCAAGCAAGAATACCTAGTGCTTCAGCCATACCTGCAAAAATGATGGCGTTAGAGAATAAAGATCCAGTATGTTCTGGTTGTCTTGACGCTCCTTCTAACATTTTCGCTCCGATATTACCTACCGCTAATGCTGGTCCCGTTACACCGATAGCAGCTACTCCTGCTCCGATTGCTAATCCTAATGTTTGTAATTCAGCCATTTATATACTCCTTAATCGCACAAAATTATAACAAGTTTCTTTAAATCAGTCTTCAGTGTGAAAATTAAGAAATAACGCAGTTATTTTCAGTAATTCCTTAACCTCTTTTTAATCTAGATATTTTATAAATCAATCAAGGATTTAAGGTTTATATGTCTAATTCACAATTTATGGCTCAATCATTACCCCAAGGCAAGTACGGAGTCTTTCCTCAAGCTCCTTCTGTACCTGGTCATAATAATCTCACAGGTTATGTCAGTCATAACGAAGGGATTGGCGGTGCGAGTTTTGGTTCCACCATTAATTCTATGATTAATAAAGCTAATTTATCTATGCATGAGCCAGATCATCTAGCTATCGAAGCTGTTAATACTGGTAATGTTGATATTCATGAAGTTATGATCGCAATTGGTAAAGCTGATGTAGCGTTTAAATTAATAACCGCTGTTACCCAAAAAGTCGTTGGTGCATTTGATAAACTAACAAGCCTTCAAGTCTAGTCCGATAAGCAATAAGGTTCTAATTAGCTTATTTCCCCTAAATAATCTAGTTAAATCGATAAATTAGAAAAGCTTAAGGGAATAATAAATATAATGGCCGGTGAAGTTGCTACAGATAATGATGCAGATTTTGGAGTCAATGATTCCGGTTCAAACTCTTTTATGGGATTTTTCCAAGATATTTTTTCTAATCCCCAGAAACGCATAATTGCGATTATTTCTG
This sequence comes from Candidatus Caenarcanales bacterium, assembly GCA_044351165.1. Lineage (GTDB taxonomy): Bacteria > Cyanobacteriota > Vampirovibrionia > LMEP-6097 > LMEP-6097 > JBEAYS01. Next base: position 3,061 of record JBILGG010000087.1, read on the forward strand.
CCGTCGTTCTTGTCGGATTAATTGTATTTTTAATTTTTTCATCTCAAAAAACTAATGAAAATCGAGGTGATCTTGTGCCGCTTGTTCAGGAAATCGACCAGGCAAGAGCTTTTGAGATAGTTGCCAAGCTTAAATCCTTTAATATCGAAGCCAAAATTAATCCAAGTGAAAAACCTGGCGAGTATGTTGTCATGGTCTACGAAAACGCCGTTGAGTCATCTTACCTAACTCTTTCTCGCACAAATTTACTTGAGGGTGATGACTATGGTTTATTTGATGTTAATGATTGGGCCGCTAGTGATTATGATAAGCGGATTAAACTAACTCGCGCAATTAATGGTGACCTTTCTAAGATTATTAGTCGCCTAGATGGTTTGAGAGCCGCGATAGTTAGGATTAATATTCCTGAGCAACAAATTTTTACAGACCTGCAAGCTCCGACAACGGCTACTGTTCAGATAGAACTTCTCAATGATGCTGAAGAATTAACTAAGGCTCAAGTAAAAAGTATTGTTAATGTCTTAAGAGGTTATGTTCCTAATTTAGAGAAGGAAAGAATTTCTATTGTTGATACTCAAGGGCGCAGTTACAGTACGTTTAAAGACGAAAATGAAGCTGATGCTGATGATTTTATTGATGAGACTCAAAAACTCAATAAGATTATGGAAGATAAAATTGCTAAGTATCTTGATGCAATTCTTGGTCCTGATTTATATAAAGTTAGTGTAAATGTTGCTGTTAGTAGAGAAAAAGTTGAGCAACAACAAACTATTTACTCTGATGGTGCTGTTGGTTCAAGACAGACTGGATCTGAAACACTTAAAAGCGGCGGTGCTGGTGGAGCGGGTCCTGGCGGTGGTGCTGGTAAGGACTATAACTCAAGTTCGACTAATGAAACACTCTTGCCGAGTTACGAGCAAAAAAATGTAACTTATCTGCCAGGTAGAATAACAGATGTCTCTGTTGCTCTGGCTGTTGATAAATCAGTCCCAACGATGATTTCATTACAACAACTTCAAGAAAGTGTAGCAGCGATTGTTGGATCAAGTGAGCATCCAGAACGTATAAAATTAACAGTCGTAGATTTGCAAGCTAAAAATGTAGAAGCTCAGCAAACCGCTCAAAAACCGGGTTTCGTGCAGATAGTCCAAAACTTCTTTAAGGGCGGAATTTGGAGTGTGATTACTAAAATTTTTACTATTATTGGAATTGTTTTAGGTTTACTCTTCGTGGGTGTGATTGGGCTTAATTTTTTAAGTGCTGCTGCTAATAAAAATTATACTGCTGATATCGATTCGAATATCGCAAATGAATTTGATCAATCTTTAGGTAATGAGTATCTTACCGATCAGAGTTACGGCGAAGATAAAGTTCTGGAGCAACAAGAAGCATTATTAAGGGAGATGATGGGTCAAAACCAAATCAGTCAAAATGATTTACCAAAACCTTCTGCTACCTCCTATAATAATTTTCAACAAGAACAAAAACCAGCAGATGATCAATTACAGTTTGATAATTTACTAAATAATTTTCAGTCTGTTGCTAATTCAAAACCTGATTTATTAGCTAAAAAAATTCAAATGTGGCTGGATGAGGATTAACTAAGAACTGTATGAGGAGGGCTTTTCGTGGATTTAAATAGAAAACTAAAATCATTAGCTTTGATTTTAAGATCGCTTCCCCCAAATACTCAAAAATCGATTTTTGAGCAGTTACCTTTGCCTCTGGTTCAGAGAATTAGTGAGGTTGATTTAAGCATTGATGAAACTTTATCTCAAGAGGATTGGGACTATTTCGCGGAATCTTGGCCTGAATTTTATAAACTAATCGATAAAGTAAAATCTGATGCTAAAGTCCAAAGATGTCAAATCTTCCTAAAGACTGAGCGCCCAAAAATCAGAGAGTATCTTCAGTACCGCTTAAAGCAAAATAAAATTAGACCAAATTTGAGTCATTCGATCGCCAAGATTGTAGATGAAATAGTTTTTGAGGCAGCTTAGATGTTAATCAAAAAAAAACATATCACCAATAAATATCTAGCTAATGAAGATGAAGCTCTTTTACCATCAGCATCTCAGGATTTTAATTATCAAGAAATTAATTTCAAGCCTGTTCATGTAGCTCCGCCTCAAACAAATGGACTTCGTTTGACAGCGCAAGACGAAGAAAAAATCAAAAAACTTATTAACACGCGCAAGCAAGAATTATTAGAAGCACTAGAATTAGAAATCTCTCAAAAAAAACAATTTGCGCTTGCTGAAATCGAGTCTATGATTGATTCTGCTAATAATCAAGCGCAAGAGATTATTAACACTGCTAATCAACAAGCTCAGGATCTGGAAGATGAGCTCAATACTCAAAAATCTATTTTTGAAACAGATAAAAATGATTTTCTAAAACAAATTGAAATTCAAAAAAAACAAGCTTTTGATCAAGGGATGCAAGAAGCTAGAGTATATTTTGATGAGTTTAATCGATACCTTGCTGAATTCCATAATATGGAAAAATCAGCTCGCCTAGAGGCTTTGCCGCAGATAACGAGCATCGCTCTTGATGTCGCTCGCCAAATTCTTCATTATGAAGCCCAAACCAATTCTAAGCTTCTGGAACAGCAAGTCCTAAGATCAATTGAAAAAGTTATAAACTCTAAAGGTGTTATCCAAATTTACTTAAATCCTTCTGAAATCCAGTCTACAAGCTCGCTTGAAAAAGCTTTAATCAAATTACTAGATCAAAATACAA
>JBILGG010000089.1:0-5777 GCA_044351165.1 Candidatus Caenarcanales bacterium
ACCTAATCCTGATTTTATTAACTGCAAACCTTTAGCTATAGGAGTCTGAGACACCGGATCAGGTTCAGGAGCTGTTCGGTGTAGTTTTGATAGGTTATCACGAGAAATTCTAGAAATGTTTCCAGACTTCTTTCTAGAACTACCTATAGAATTAGAGTTATCCTCTAATCCTATATTGTCTCGCGCGCTAATAACCTCTAAATTCATAATTTCATGCTGTTATATAATGAGAGAAGTTTTTTACACCTTTTTCGATAGCCTCATAATATCCTCCTCCAAGTTTTCCGTATTGAGCATCATCGTGAATACGCTTATTCACTGCTCCTTCCATCAAATCACTCATCATGTAGTAAGGAGAGCTTGGATCCGTAACTCTTAAAACTGGCTTATTAAATGACAACAAACCTAAATTAGAATTTGGCTTAAAGGGTGCGTCGATAGTAAAATACTTGTATATGTTTCTAGCTAATAATGAACCTACTCCAGCTATACTCAAGCCCGTAGTTGCGATTTTTACAGGCAGGGACTTAAATCCAGCTAAACCTGTTACCGCAACTAAAGAAGATGCTACTAAACCACCGGTAGAAAGATACCAAGAGTTTTGGGCTGCTTCTCTCGATGTATAAAAATTCGATTGTTCACTAAAGATTTCTCGTAGCCTTCTTGAATCACTCAAAAAATTACTCAAGCTTGCGACTGTGCCTGTAGCCATAATACCACCTGCTAAAATATATTTAGCCCAGTCTGTTCCCTTAAAACTATCTATAGCTTCTTCACCTCTAATGAGGGCTTTAGTAACACCCACAAAATTTGTTGAAAACGAAGAAGCTATCAATCCTGTTTTACTGACACCGCCAGTAAACATTTTGCTAACAAATACACCAGCACCCTTCGCACCAGTTAATAACGCACTAAATGTCATCTTTTTGCTCCTTCAGTTTTTAATTCCTCAAGTTTTTTTTGTTTTTCGGTTCTAAAATAACCAGTACCAAAAATAGTCCCAAAACCAGGAATAATCCAGGAAGCGGTAGCAGCCGTAAAGCTTGTAGCCTCACCATAATAAATATCTTTAATGAATTTACCAACGGTATTCACAAGACTATCCTTTTCGTTATAGCTGGTATAAAGTTTAGATCCTGCGATTACTACAGATGCCCCCAGAACAAAAAACTTACCCCAAGGACCACATTTGCCTAAGGCTTTCCAACCATACTTGAAGCCACCTTTAACACCTTTTGATAAGCAAGAAAGTCCGGTTTCCCAAAAACCTAAATTTTTAACTTTGGTCGAACCTGAAATAATATCTTTAACACGGCTAAAATTAGTTAGTGCCTTAAATGTACCAAAACTTGTGACAGCTTGAATTGTAGACTGAATACCATTATCAGAAATACGACCAAGAACACCATACTTTTCATAACTGTCGTAACCTTGATTTTTAATTGCCTCTAAGTGTTCTTTCCTTTTTACTAATTCTGAAATTGTTTTTTGCAAAGATATATTGTCATAAATAGCGCTTTTTTCATATTGTTTAAAATTTTGCTCTGCTTCACTATCACCTTTTATAGCAACCTTCGCCGCTTCAATAGCCTCTAAATAGTGGTAGGCTTTCTTAGAATCACCGCCAGCCGCTTTTTTTGACATCTCTAAAAAAGCAGCAATTTTATGCAAATCATCAGGATTTTGAGCTGATTGAAACATCTCTATTAATTGATTTAGAATTTCAATTCTTTTATTAATGTATTCTGAGCCATTACCAAGACTCCCACTATAGATCTCTGGAGGAAGACTACCTAAACCGACTCCAAAAGGGTGTTTTATTTGATTCATCTCATCATATTTAGTTTTTAGACTCTCGTGACTAAAACCCATTTTTTTTAGATTGGCTAATTGTGAACTATATAATTGAGAATCAACCTTACTAAAATTTGTAGATGATGCTCCTTTGACGTTAGTATCGAGTAAATTTAATGATTGCTCTGCTGTAAACATTTATATTATTCTCCAAATGGCTTAACTAAACCTTAACCATAGATAGTAATAAGTATTACGCTTTTGACATCAAAAAACCTAATTCGCGAAAATATGTATTTATATTTTACTATCAATTATTTTCTTAACCAAACCTTATACTTTCATGAGTAGCGTAAATACAAGTAGGTTTAGTAATTTTTCATTGGGTGATTTTAAGCATATTAGCCCAGAGCAAAGCCAAAAGATGATTGGTTTTTACCAAGCTTATACCGAAAAAACACATGATTTTAGAATTATGACAGCCAGAATCACTGATGAAATTGCGAAACTACGAAAAAAATTCGATTCAAGCCCCAGTGAAAAATTACAACAAATAATCGCCCAAAAAGAGGATTATCTCAAACAACTAAATCAAGTTCTAGAAAAAACTAGGGAAGCGTATTTCTCTGAAGGGCAATCAATAGCCGAAAGAGCAAATGCATATTTATCTCTATCAGTATAAAAGTATAAAAACAAGGAGTAAAAATGAGTATAAACATAGGATACACTAATTTAGGTCAACAACAGAACCAAGTAATGCAGGCACTTGCCTCAATGAATCAACCCAAAGGGCAAAAAGGACATTTTAGCGAAATGTTTAATAACAGATGGCAGGTTATACTTCAGCAAATAGCTCAATTCGCTGATCCTCAATCATTACCAATTCAAGCGCAAGCCTTAGATGATTCGGCGAAAGCTAATGCCATAGAACAATTTGCTAAGCAAATAGAGGCTAAAATAGACGCTAAAAATATGAATACAGACTATCAAGCAGCGTTAAACTATTTAAGCTAACGGAATAAACCTAATCTTTAATTTTATAACCCCCCAAAACATAATTTAGCGCGTAATTATTGTGTTTTTGGGTGTATTAAAATTCATGATAGATTCTCAATAACAATTTTCATAACGAATCCCTAGATGAATTTTTTTTAATATTAAAATTGTTTATAAAATATCCAGACAGATTTGCTTTTTATTAACGTAAGGATAAAATTAAAAAAAAGGGAAAAATATTATGGCAGGAGATCAAATAGTTGGGACATTCAGAGATAGAGTTTCGGGAGATCCAAACGGTAGTATGGTAGCAGGTTTAAACAACAATACTACGGCTAGATTAAAACAAGATGCAGAAAACGCCCAAGCTCAGGCTGATTTGTCAGAAGCTGCTGCAACCTTATCAAGAGCAATTATGGTGAATGGTTTTGCTCACAAAGCCGGTCAGTCCATTCAAAACAACACAAAACAAGTTGTTAATGGTTGGTTAAGTTAATCATAATCTCATAATAAAAATTAAATAATTTAATTTTTATTAGAGCTAAACTTATTAAAAGGTGAATTATATGTTTATTTCAGGACAATTTAATAACATCACAAATTCCATTAATAATTCAAGTTCAAGACAGATTGCTGACTTAGTAGACCAATTCAATATCGGACAAGAACAAGCAGCTAACGCACAAAATCTTTCTAATGAGTTGTTAAGAGAACAAGCGATAGCCAAAGCTCAGCAGTTAGGTTTAAAATTAGAAAAAAAACTATTAAGTGATGGAGTGAGTCTAGCCAAGGCGGCTTAAAAAGGTATATATGGATAATGTAATTAACTATCTAACAGGTTCAATGTCTTCAGTAGCCCAGGGTGCTACGACCGGTCCTAATACAAACGCTCAAAGAGTTTTTGGTAAATGGCTTGAAGAGTATTCTAGAAAAATCAATGCTAAATTATTTATGGAAGAACTTCGAGGAGATAATGATAATTTAAGATTAGACATAGCTTTTGGTTCTGTAAAAGACGCCGGATCAAGAGAACTTGCAAAAGCTGCATAGTTAAAACCTTCATAATTAATGGTTTTCAACGGTGACAAAAATTTCAAAGAACAAAACTCATTAACAATAAATTATCAAAAATATAAAAAATCTTGAAGCTTTTATAAGAATCTGGTTATAATTTAGTAATGCGTGTTGTTGCCACTTCTCAGCCGAGTTTTGCTACTGTAGCCCCAAATACTAATATTACCAATACATGTGCAAGTATTGCAGAAAGCTCGCGAGACTTAGCTGTTGCACTTAACGCCGCCCATTCATCATCCTTAGCAGGTCAAAAATATTCAAAAAATTCAAGAGAAATTGTTACAGCATGGTTAAGTGGAAGCTAATAATTCCATAATTTATTGCAATTTATAGAAATACTTATCAATTTTCCCTCGAATCATTCTTTTTCTAGATAACATCATGGCAGACCCGGTTTTATCTAATAGTACACAATTCCCTGTTAATCTTGATTCCCAAAAACAATATACACGTGGGAATATCGATAATCAAATAACAGTTATACAACCTGATTCACCAGAAATCATAGATAGATACACCCAGTTTTGGTTAAAGGAAGTTACTCCGATCAACACTCCGTTACAGATCTCTGCATTAAACCCTAGACTTACTAATGAAGATGCCTTTCATCAAGCAAGTGAATCTCAAATAGCTTTGGGAGGGCTTTCATTAATACCCGCAAGTAAAGGTGCAGAAATGTTTCTTGCAAGGCAGGGTATTCAATTAATCAATCCAAGTGCACCTGGTCTTTGGACAAGACCTTTTATTAGTAGGAATATACTCCAAAGAACTCTAATTAACCCTGTATCTGAAGAAGTTGTAAAAAGAAGTGCGTTACAAGCTGGTGGACGATTAGGAGTAACATTAGCTAGACAACCGCTAACTCGAGCCACGGCAGGAGCTACTGCCAGATTTGCTTTGCAAGGCGGAGCCAGAGCAGCGTTTATAGCGGCAGGTGTCGGAAGTGGCGGTGCCTTGATACTTACAGCAGTAGTTTTGATGGCTGGGGAATACGTACTTGTCAACTATGTAATCCCCGAAATCAATAGACTTATGGATGATAGCCAAATCAGCTTTCAGTATCAAGATATAAAAGATGAAAATAAAGACATAAGCTCCCAAAGACTAATCAAGCATACTTACAAAGACGTAGCATTTGGAAGAGGTCACGGGCAATGCACCATAGTAGATCTTAAAGATGGGGTGTTTACTATTGGCTCATCAACAAAAATTACAGGGGAATATATCCTCCATTTGTGGGATCAAGAAGAAAGAGATCTAGACATTAAACCAAGAGCTTATGATGAGGCATTGACGTCTATAAATGGGCAGTTCGGCGATCTGGCAACTATGCATTTGAGTTTTCAGGATGAAGAAGGTAATACTCATACTCAGGAAATTCACCTAGAAAAATTTTTAGATCCTGAAAAAACAGTTCTTAATCCAAATTATCAAATTTTTGGGGCGATGGAGCTAGCTAATGTAATGCGAGCAAAAAATAGCCCTGAAGCAAGCGAAAAAGCTATGGAAATGGCTACTAGGCATTTACTTGAAACTAAAGATAAATTAGCGGAATTACCGTTAGATGAGAATCTTCATGAAACAGCATCTTTATACAAAATGTATTTAGATTTATATAAAGAAGGTCTGAGACAATATCGAATAAACAGGAATGAAAGGCAAGACTCTGAAAAAATGACAGAGCTTAAAGACGCGATTAGTGCTGGTGAGCAGTATTTAAAAACATATCATCAACATTTTCCGGATACCTTGCTAGGACTTACTGAGGAAGTAAAAAGGATCCAAAATCAAGCTAATGGTCCGTGGAATCCTCAGCTTACTCCAGAGCAATTAAATAAGATTTTAAATTATATCGAACAAAACAAAACAGCTAATCCTGCACTCACAGAGACAGTACGAATTGTTCCGGATCA